>CAMOIV010000030.1 GCA_946616305.1 uncultured Lachnospiraceae bacterium
CTCTGTCTTGAATGTGGTCCAAAGCACTCCTGCCCTTGCTCCGCCGATGCCTGCCGCATATGCCAAAGCCATGTCTTTTGCCTTTCCGGTATAGTCCTGATAAACGGCTACAAGACAGGGTGTTCCCTTTCCTGCCTGATACTCGGATCTTACCGTATGTCCCGGAGCCTTGGGCGCGATCATTGTCACGTCAACATCCTTGGGAGGAACGATAAGCTTGTAGTTGATATTAAATCCGTGAGCAAACATGAGCATATTGCCTGCCTCAAGATTGGGCTCAATATCCTGCTTGTACATCTTTGCCTGCTTCTCATCGTTTATCAGGATCATAATGATGTCAGCCTTCTTGGCTGCCTCTGCAGTGGTATATACCTTAAGGCCCTGCTCCTCTGCCTTTTTCCAGCTCTTTGAGCCCTCATAAAGACCGATTATGACATTGCATCCCGATTCCTTGAGATTAAGTGCGTGTGCATGACCCTGACTTCCGTAGCCTACAATAGCTATGGTCTTGCCGTCCAAAAGCGAAAGATTGCAGTCATTCTGGTAAAAGATAGGATTCTCGTTGAAATTGTTTTCCATGTCACTCATTCCTTTCATTGTGTATTGTTTATCCTTACAACGCCCCTGTGTATAGTACCCTTTGGCACATTACGGAACGAAATATAAGCAACAAAGATCTCAGGGGAGATATACAACCCCGTCCTTGCCTCTTGCAAGTCCGGCGATGCCGGTACGTGCGATCTCAAGTATGTTATAACCCTTCAGAAGATTGATAAAGGCATCCACCTTGGGGACATTGCCTGTTATCTCGATCATAAGGGACTCATCTGTCACATCTATGACCTTTGCCCTGAACATATCAACCAGAGAGCCTATCTGTACACGCTGTGTGGCGTCGGCCTCCACCTTTATCATGGCAAGCTCCCTGTAAACAGATCTGTCCGGCTCAAGCTCCCTTATATCTCTTACGTCCGTAAGCTTTCTTACCTGCTTTTCTATCTGTTCCAGTATGTCATCATCTCCTGATGCCACGATGGTTATACGTGTGTATTTGGGGTCTGCCGTAGTACCGGCAGTGATACTCTCTATATTATAACCTCTTCTGGAAAAAAGCCCTGCTATCCTAGACAGAACACCTGTCGTATTATCAACCAGAAGCTGAAAAACCTTTGTATGCATATACACCTCCGTTGCGGTCCGGACCAATATCCCGTCTTTTGACCATCCCGATCCGTTAATGAAAGATTATACTTATAATCAGTGACAATTTCAATTGTCACATTTCGGAAGAGCCAGAGTGCCCGTCCTTGCTATCTCAGTTATGGATATCTCGTTCAGAAGCTTTATCAGCATTGCGGTCCTGTCGGGACGGTCACAGATCTGTATCAGCATCTGGTTCTTTGACATGTCCACGATATCGGCCTTCATGGCATCCACCGTCTCCATGATATCCTTCCTGTTTGACTTTGTGTATTTAACCTTCAGCAGCATCAGTTCCCTGGAGATCGATTCCTCCTCGTGGTAGGTTTTTATCTTGATCACATCCAGTTTCTTATTCAGCTGCTTTTCGATCTGTTCCAAAGTCCTCTCATCCCCGGATGATACTATGGTCATTACCGATACTCCGGGATCATCGGTCTCTCCCACTGCGAGGGAATCTATATTGAAGCCCCTCCTTGCGAATAATCCCGCAACCTTGGACAGCACTCCGGATCTGTTCTCGACCAATACCGTATATATCTTCTTCATATGTCACTCCTGTCGAATAATGTCCTTTATTTTACCGTATCGTTTGCATCTACCGTGACTTCCATGATGGCCTGGTTCTTTGCGGAAAGAAAGTCCTTTATCTTTTCCTCAAGCCCCTCCATGCCGTCAGCAAGGTAATAATCTATGTCATAGGCCCTGGCAAGGTCGCTAAGCCTCGGATATGTGCCGAGTTTCACCATCTCATATCTGTCATTAAGGCTGTAATGCTGGTATTCCCTTACCAGTCCCAGGTAGTTATTCTTAAGGACCACTACCTTTATATCAACGCCCTCCTCCTTCATGGTCGCAAATTCCATCATGGACATCTGGAAGCCGCCGTCTCCGCACACTGCAACAACCTGCCTTTTTTCGTCAGCCATTTTGGCGCCTATGGCAGCAGGGATGGCGTAGCCCATGGTCCCCATACCTCCCGAAGTATAGAATCTGCCCCCGGTCCTTATATTGGCATTACGGCAGGACCATATCTGGTTCTGTCCCACATCGGCCACATAGATGGATCTGTCATCCATCGCCATGGAAAGAAGCGCTACGAAAGCCACCGGATCCACATATTTGTCGGATACCCTGACTCTTTCCCTTATGCTCCTGTATTGCTTAAGGTATTCCCTCCATTTACCGGTATCGATCTCAAAATCGGTATCCACGAGATCCTGCAGTATGCTCTTTGCATCACCGACTATGGGTATGGCCGGGCCCACGTTCTTGCCTATCTCAGCAGGATCCACGTCGATATGCACCAGCACCTTGTTATCAAGTACCGTGTCGGGATTGGCTACGGCCCTGTCTGCCACTCTTGCTCCGATCATGATGATGACATCACTCTCCTGCATGGCTTTATTGGCAGATACCGTGCCGTTATTTCCCACCATACCGTAATTCAGTTCATGGTCCGTAGGCAGGACGCCTATACCCATCATGGTATGGACCAGAGGGATATCATGCTTTGTCACGAAGGAGATCAGCTCATCCTTTGCTCCCGCCAGGAAGATGCCGCCTCCGGCGCAGATCAGAGGCCTTTTCGCTTTTTTAAGCTCGGATACCGCCTTTTTGATCTGCTGTACATGTCCCTTGACCGTGGGCTTGTAGGTCCTTAGGGATACCTCTTCGGGATACTGGAAATTCTTTATCTCCGCCTTCTGTACGTCTATGGGGACATCTATCAGTACCGGTCCCCGTCTGCCGGTGTTGGCTATATAGAAGGCCTCCTTGAATACTCTTGGTATGTCATTTACATCCTTTACCAGATAGCTGTATTTTACAAAGCTCTCCGCGGCGCCCGTAACGTCCGCCTCCTGAAATCCGTCGGAGCCTATAAGGTCTGATTCCACCTGTCCCGATATGCACACAAGAGGTATGGAATCCGCATATGCCGTTGCGATGCCCGTCAGCAGATTGGTAGCCCCGGGGCCCGACGTTACCGCACATACTCCTACTTCACCCAGAGTCCTCGCATACCCCGACGCCATATGTCCGGCATTCTGTTCCGTTCTGACCAGAACCTGTCTGATACCGGTGTTGCCCAGCCGGTCAAAGAAATTCGCTATGGCGACACCGGGGTAACCATAAACCACCTTAACATTTTCCAGTTCAAGGCATTTTGCCATTGCATCCGCACCGTTCATATAATCCTCCGTATCCTTATCTCATTGATCCCCTGCCATATCAGTCAAGCCCGCACAGGGATCTTGCCACTTTTACAGCCTCCGAGGCATCCGCCGAGTACCCGTCCGCACCTATCTCCTGACAGTAATCCTCAGTCACCACGGCTCCTCCCACCATGATCCTGCCGGTGTACCCCGCTTCTTTTGCATATTTTACCACATTTTTCATTTCATTCATCGTGGTGGTCATGAGCGCCGATAATCCGATGATATCCGCTTTCTCCTTTATGGCTTCGGCTACTATGGTCTCCTTGGGCACGTTCTTTCCAAGGTCTATCACCCTGAAGCCGTAATTCTTGAGCATCAGTACCACCAGATTCTTGCCGATGTCATGTATGTCACCCTCAACCGTTGCCATCACTATGGTACGCTGATCATCATCTGACTGATCCGTTGTGAGGTAAGGCTCCAGCAGGGATATGGACTTTTCCATGGTCTCTGCGGAAGCGATGAGCTGAGGAAGGAAATACTTACCCTTGTCGAAGAGCTCTCCCACATCATTTATGGCCGGGATCAAAGACTGATTCAATATCTCGTCCGCACTTATGCCCTCATCCAAAGCCTTTCCGGTTATCTCTTCTATCTGATCCTTTTTTCCCTTAAGGACTGCATTGTGTATGAGTTCCTTCGGAGAAAGCAGGATTTTCTCCTCTTCCTTTTTCCTCCCTGATGCCTTTCCGGATACCGCATTTGCCGAAGCGGCATTTAGCTCCTCTTCGTGTTCATTCATATATTCGATATATCTGACATCAGAATCGGTATGGTTCATCAGCAGATCGGAAGAAAGCACGGTTCTTATCATGGCATCCTGATTCGGATTCATGATGGCAGAGGTCAGATGTGAGCATATGGCCATGGAAAGAAAGGCCTGATTCACATTTATACGCTGGGGAAGCCCGAAGGATATGTTGGACAGACCGCAGGTGGTGGCCAGTCCCATATCATGACAATACTCTATGGTCTTAAGCGTATCCAGTGCCGCCTGCCTGATGGCACCTACCGTGCCTACCAGTCCGTCTACGATGATATCCTCCTTGGTAAAGCCCATGGCATAGGCTTTTTCCAGTACTTTACGGATATTGTCCTTCTTCTCCTCAAGGTCCTTGGGCAGCCCCGAGTCCCCTATGGGCAGCAGTATGAACATGGCGCCGTACTTTTTTGCTATCTCAAGCATACGCTCGCATCTGTCGGATTCTGCGGATATGGAATTAATGAGTGCTCTTCCCGGATATTTTCTGAGTGCCGCTTCCATCACCTCGGGATAGCTTGTATCGATGCAAAGCGGAAGTGATGTGCTCTCGCATACCACATCTATGGCTCTGAGCATAAGCTCCTTCTCATTGACCCCGCTCATACCCATATTCACATCCAGAAGATCGGCACCGTGTTCCTCCTGCTCCTCGGCAAAGGAGGATACCATATCAAACCGTCCCTCCCTTAACTCCTCCTGGAGTTTTTTCTTTCCGGTGGGATTGATCCTCTCTCCTATGATTATGAATCTGTCATCTAATGGGAATCCAAGATTTCTCCTCTCCGATGAGAGGCGCCTTACGCCCTGTTCGATCTCTCTTTTTACAGGCTGTATCCTGGGGATCGCCCTTATGTACTCAGGTGAGGATCCACAGCAGCCCCCGACTATGGAAGCGCCTGCTTCTATTATCTTCCTCAATCCTCCCCCGAAATCCTCACAGGAAAGGTCATATACAGTATCCCCTTTATCGTCCAGTGTGGGAAGGCCCGCGTTCGGCTTGCATATTATGGGTATCCTTGAGACCTTTGACAATTGTTCGATTATGGGTATCATCCTGTCGGGTCCGCTGGAACAGTTGGCTCCGAAGGCATCCGCTCCGAGAGACTGCAGGGTTATCAAGGCTGTGAGAGGATCTGTTCCGTACAGGGTCCTGCCGTCTGCTTCAAAGGTAAGTGTGGTCATGATGGGAAGATCACAGACCTCCCTGCAGGCTATGACAGCAGCCCTTGTCTCCTGAAGACTCATCATTGTCTCACAGACTATAAGGTCGGCCCCGCCTTCCTCAAGATAAGCTATCTGCTCCTTGTATATATCTATAAGCTCCTCAAATCCCATGGTGCCCACAGGCTCAAGCTGAACTCCGGTCATGGAGATATTGCCTGCCACATAACAGGGATCGGCACCCGGATGATCCTTAAGAAAATCCGCTATGGCCGCCTTTGACAGTCCCACAAGCTCCCTGTTCATATCGCCTATCTGAGCTTCAAGTCCGTATTCCCTGAGTTTTTCCCTGTTGCACGAAAAAGTCGGGGAGTATATTATCCTGCTCCCCGCCTCAAGGTATTCTCTCTGAAGTTCCTGTATCACCCCGGGATTATCAAGGATCCACCGGTCGGGACACACCCCGCTCTTAAGCCCTCTCTTCTGCAGATTGGTACCGGTGGCGCCGTCCAGAAGGATCAATCCCCCTTCCGTAAGGGCTCTGAACTCATCCCTTGTCATCAGTCATCTCCGTGCAGATCGTCATCGGGACCGTCATGATCATCATAATCCATATCATCTCCATCGGATATGCTTTCTCTTGTGTAGACTCTGTTAGCCTTCCTCTGCTCCTCCACCTTCTGTGAGAACAGCTCCTTTACCGAAGCAGACTTCTTTATATTGATGATGTCGAAGTTCTTCAGTGTCTTGTCTGATGAAGTGATGTGCAGGGTCCCCATGCCGAAAAGCTTCTGTCCCAGGCTTCTTGTGAGCACCACATCCGTCACGCGGTAGAGCCTGACCTCATCATATCTTGTATTCAGCATTCCCCTGTCAAGATAGAATCTCTCATTATCAAGGGTATACTTCGTAAAGCTCCAGGGCATACCGAAGAAATTCCTTTTGGTGTCCTCCCAGATAGCCTTCTCTCTTCTCATCTTACCCTTTTTCTTTCTGCCTGATTCGTAAAGCACCGTTATGACAACGGCAAGGATGAAAACTCCCACTATGATGCCCAGGGCTATGAGCAATATCGTTAAAATGTTTTCCATATCGTCCTCCGTATGAAATACTATTATTTAAACCATAACATTTTACGCAATGTCCAAATTATTATATAATCAAATCCTAACATTAACAACAAACGGAGACAAAAATATGTCAGGATCCACATTCGGGAGATCATTCAGGGTCACGACCTTCGGTGAATCCCACGGAAAAGCCATAGGCTGTATCATTGACGGATGTCCCGCGGGGCTTGCTCTTTCCGAAGCTGACTTAACTCCTTTCATGGAAAGGCGCAGACCCGGGCAGTCTTCCTTCACCACAGGCAGAAAGGAAGCAGACGAGGCAGAGATTCTGTCCGGAGTTTTCGAAGGCCGTACCACAGGAACTCCCATATCCCTGCTTATCCGCAATAAGGATATGCATTCAAAGGATTATGATGATCTTAAGGATCTGTACAGGCCCGGACATGCGGATTATACCTTTGAAGCCAAATACGGCATAAGGGATCACAGAGGCGGCGGCCGATCTTCGGGTCGGGAAACCGCAGCAAGGGTAGCGGCAGGTGCAGTGGCATCAAAGCTCCTCGGAGAATTCGGTATAACCGTAAGGGCATATACGGAGTCAATAGGCCCGCATGCCATCTCTTCCTTTGATCCTGATGAAAAGAACGATCTTTACATGCCGGACAAGGAAGCCTATGAAAAAGCCTCTGCCTATGTCAGAGAGCTTATGGAGCAGTGCGATTCCGCCGGCGGAGTCATCTCCTGCATCATACATAATGTTCCTGCCGGTCTCGGAGAGCCTGTATTCGACAAGCTTTCCGCCGATCTTGCAAAGGCATGCATGTCCATCGGCGCAGTTAAGGGTTTTGAGATCGGTGACGGGTTCCAAGCTGCCCTGTCTAAAGGCAGCTGCAATAACGACCCCTTCTTCATAAAAGACGGCAGTATCGCAAAGAAAACAAATCATGCAGGAGGTTTGCTGGGAGGTATCTCCGACGGCTCGGATATAATCATAAGATGTGCCGTAAAGCCCACCGCTTCCATAGCTTCCACTCAGCATACCGTGAACCGCATGGGGGATGAGACCACACTGAACATAAAGGGACGGCACGATCCGGTGATAGTACCGAGAGCCGTTGTGGTGGTGGAGTCCATGGCTGCCATAACCATTGCGGATGCGCTTATGGTCAATATGAGTTCAAGGCTTGACCGTATGAAGGAATTCTACAACTGATCCGGTTTTCGGAATAAGAACATGATTAGGAAAGGAAGAAAAAATGGCTCCGACGAAAAAGGATAAATATGTGGTATATGCAGCAGGATACACAAGGAATATCACCCAGGGTCTGAGGGTGTATGATTTCGATCCCTCAACCGGACGTATATCATTTAAGGCCGAGACAGAGATATCAAACCCTTCATATATCACCATCTCACATAACGGCAGATACCTCTACTCCATCACCGATGAGGGAGTCCATGCATATAAGATTCAGGAGGACGGTACTCTCTCCTTCCTGAACAAGTCCGGTATCAATGGCATGAGAGGCTGTTATATTTCCACCGATTACGAGAACAGGTTCCTTTTCGTTGCAGGTTATCATGACGGTAAGGTTACGGTGCTGTCACTGAAAAAGGACGGCTCCATTAATAAGATATGCGAAGAGATCTACCATAAGGGCTTCGGCTCCGTAGGTGAGAGAAACTTCCTGCCCCATATAGACTGTGTGAAGATGACCAGAGACAATAAATACCTGTGTGCCACGGATGTGGGTATGGACCATGTAAAGATATACAGGCTCGATCACAGGACCGGCCGTCTTAAGCTGGCCGATATCATAAGATCAGAGATAGATTCGGCCCCTCATCAGATCAAGTTTTCCCTTGACGGAAAATACGCATATATCATCCATGAGATGAAAAACATCATAGACGTATACAGTTATAAGGATGTGGATGATGAGCCCGAATTCGAGAAGCTGCAGACCGTGAGCACGGTCAATGATTATCATGCCGGAAACTCCGCTGCCTATGCCCTGCAGATCTCCGCAGACGGCAGATACATATACTGCTCCAATGCCGGAGACAACTCGGTATCCGCTTTCAGACGCGATGAGGATACGGGATTCCTTACAAAGCTTTTCACACTGCCAATATCCGGAGATTTTCCGAAGGATATAGCAACCTCGGAGGATAATAAATACCTTCTGTCGATTAACAACGAGAGTGACACCATATCCTTCTTCAGGATGGATCTTAAGAACAATACCCTTGTGATGTACGCTCCAATGGAAAAATTCCCCGCCGGGAACTGCATCATAATACACAAACTGGTGTGAATAGGCTGTAACACAGCTTTGGAAACTGTGCCATCAGGCAGGCGAAGTCCGGTGCGGTCGATCAGTACACGCTATACCAGGATCCTCGATATGGTATAACCGCTGCCGCTGCCCTTTACATATACGGCATCGCCTCCGCAGACAGGACAGTCAAAACCCTTTTCATGTTCGAATGTGCTGCCGCATTTCGTACATTTCAGCATGGCCTTCTTTACTTCAAAAGAAAGCCTCGCTCCTTCACAGGTATGCCCTTCGGACATGATATCAAAATACATCTGTATCGAGCTGCTCTCATAGGATGACAGTTCACCGATCTCAAGATGTATCTCTTTTATCCTTGAAATATGTTTTGCCCCGGATTCTTCATCCAGGGCATTTATCATTTCCTCCACAACAGGAAGCTCATGCATGTTACTTATTCCCGTATCTTTGCATCTGCTCTTCTATCAATGCATTATCGTTGAAGTAATCGATCTTCATGGCCTTCTTGACCCTCATAAGAGTGTCTGCAGCCTCTTCCCTGGCCGCCTCCGTACCCTTTTTCAGTACCTCGTATATGTACGGGATATCCTTCTCAAGTTCATGCCTTCTCTTTCTTATTGGCTCAAAGCTTGACTGGAGCACATCATTTAAGAACTTCTTGACCTTTACGTCACCAAGTCCGCCCCTTTTATAGTGGTCCTTCATCTCATCAAGGTCCGCATAATCAGGACAGAACTGGGCGAAATGCTCCTTCCTGCTGAATGCATCCAGATAGGTGAATACAGGATTGCCCTCAACCTTACCCGGATCCGACACCTGCAGATGATCGGGATCCGTAAACATGCTCATGACCTTCTTTCTTACATCCTCAGGCTCATCAGCAAGGTAGATGGCATTGCCCAGGGACTTGCTCATCTTTGCCTTTCCGTCAGTGCCGGGAAGTCTTAAGCATGCAGAGCTCTCCGGAAGCATTATCTCAGGCTCAACTAAAGTCTCACCGTATACGGAGTTGAACTTTCTTACTATCTCCCTTGTCTGCTCAAGCATGGGCTCCTGATCCTCTCCCACCGGAACGGTGGTAGCCTTGAAGGCTGTGATATCTGAAGCCTGGCTTATGGGATAGGTAAAGAATCCCACAGGTATAGATGCTTCGAAGTTCCTCATCTGTATCTCGTTCTTAACAGTGGGATTTCTCTGCAGACGCGCCACAGTGACCAGATTGCTGTAATAATCCGTCAGCTCATAAAGCTGTGGTATCTGGGACTGGATAAGAATATGGGATTTTGCGGGATCTATCCCGGCAGAGAGATAATCCAGTGCGACCTCAACTATGTTCTGCCTGACCTTTTCGGGATTTTCCGCATTATCCGTAAGAGCCTGGGCATCGGCTATCATGATGAATATTTTGTCATATTCGCCCGAATCCTGAAGCTCCACTCTCCTTCTTAAGGATCCCACATAATGACCCACATGAAGTCTCCCCGTGGGTCTGTCTCCCGTAAGTATAACCTTGCTCTTCTTTTCACTCATTTCAGATATCGCTCCTTTATAAACTTAAACGTCCTGTCCTCTCCGAAAACCGCGATCATCTTGAGGAAGGCGTGTAATTCACGCTTTGTCTTCTCATGCATGAAGATCTTGTCCATGGACTGCTCAAAATATGCCAACGGCATATCATCAGTGTAACAGTCTTTATTATACACCCTGGAGGCAGCCACTCTGTCGCATATCATCTCAACCAGATACCTGCGCGGCATCTCCACGGGTATCATACCACCTGTGGTCTTTGACAGGTCTGCCGTCTCGGAACAGTAATCCACCCAGTATTCATAGTGATGCCTGTTCCTGCCTTTATGATGAAGCCAGGATTCCGAATATCCCTTTGCTTCACGCTCGGCATTGTTGGGACTTCTGTTCCCCTGATAATACCTGCATCCGTTTATAAACTCCACGGGCGCATATTTCGACAGATCGTGGGCGATGCCCTGGCAGTAAAGCCCGCACTTGAAGCAGTACTTCATTACCATCAGTCTGTGTTCAGTTATAGTCTTAAAATGCCCGATCACGTCCATAACAAATCCCTTATCAATCCCAGTATAACGAAGTGCAAAGGATAGAAAACATAGAATCCCCATTTCCCGATCCTTCCGACCCTTCCCCTCTCCCCGTTATAAAAATACATGGGAATATATGAAAGCAGTGCACAGATCTCTATCTGGGATGAAAACAGCGGGGAAAGCAGAACTCCCCCTGCCGCTATCATTGCAGGAAAACAGCTCTTCAGGAGATACATCGATACTATCAGCAGGACACCTACTGCTCTGTAATCAGTTTTAAGAAACTGGGCCAAAGCTGCATAGGGAACTGCTATGACACATCTTGCCATGAAAGTCAGATATATGTTCTCAAGCTGTACAAGCTCCATGCATGATATGGCCATGAGCCCCAAAAGCAGTGTCCAGAACACATTCTGATGATCCATATGCACATACTCTCCGTACAATCCCCAGTCAAAGGGTACCTCCGAGATCACGGCAAAGACAAGAAGCCGTATCATGTATCCAAAAAGGTTTTTGGTATGTATGAACCCTTCCGTAAGGAGAAAACAGAACAGGGGAAATGCCAGTCTCCCAATATACCTGAAAGCTATGTCACCCGGAAAAACGATGGCTCCCGAATGATCTATGATCATGGTCACAACCGCTATTAACTTTAAGGTAAGCCCGGTCATTTGTCCTTCGCCTCGGCTTTTTCCGTCATCAGTATGGCAATGCTTCTGGGGTGAACGGTAAGCTCGTTATTATCCGCATCATATACGCTGCTTTCCCTGTCCTCACCCGAAGACATAAGCAGTTTCCACTTTTTGCCCTTTACCGGCTTGGGCGGCTGGAACCTGTGGCCTGTCCAGTGCATGTTATATACCACATAGAAATCCTCGTCATACTCTCCCTTTGCCCCTCTCTCATAGGCACCGGAATACAATATACCGAAATGCCTGTTGTAATTGGCAAAGCTGGGATGCCATGCCTGTTCACCATGGAATGAGACATCCGGCGTACCGCAGGATATGTAATCATACATCTTCTTCGCATACCTTCCGTGGAAGATCTTATGATCCTTTCGAAGCTTAAGGAGTTTTTTTACATGATCATGAAAATCCCTGTTCTTTTCCAGATCGTTCCAGTCAAGGTACGACACCTTATTATCCTGACACCAGGCATTGTTATTGCCCTTCTGGGAATTGGCGAACTCATCTCCCGCCCTCAGCATTGGGACACTTTGAGACAGTAAGAGCAGCGTCATCGCATTCCTCATCTGCTTCCTGCGAAGCCTCATCACGGCTTTTTTACGGGTGCTGCCTTCATCTCCGCAGTTCCAGGAATAGTTGTAATCCGAACCGTCCTCACCGGCTTCACCGTTCTTCTCATTATGCTTTCTCTCATAGCTAACCAGGTCATTTAGCGTGAAACCGTAATAGGAGGTGATATAATTGATCGCTGCACATCTGTCAGGATTGCACAGTATCCTGGAGGATACCTTTTCCAGCATATCCTCATCCCCTTTGAGATAGCGTCTCATGTCATACATGAAGCCGTCATCCATTTTGGCAAGGTTCATTGACCTGGGGGCTGTCCTGCCGTAGATCTCATCAACGTCAAAGTCCGTAAAGATGAGTTTGGTGTCGGTAAGGTATGGGTCTAACGCGATCTCGTTTGTGGGAAGTGCAGCTCCCAACACCTCAAACCCGTCCACATTATAGGTCATTACCCAGTATCTGAGTACATCGATGATGAATTCCGCAGAATGCTCAGGAAGGAAATAGAACTGCATTATGATCTCCATGCGACCCTTATGCAGCTCCTCCACAAGATCGAAAAACTCTCTGCATGGATCCGACTCCGCATAGGAAGGCTTTGGCACGTAATAATTACCCGGCACATATCCCCAAAGATTATGCCTCTTTACACCGTCAGCCATGGTCTCACACTCTTCGTCGAAATCATATGCCGGCTGCAGGAGAAGGGAGGTTATCCCCAATGATCTCATATAGGGGATCTTTTCCTTAAGACCGATAAAGGTTCCCGGAGATGATACCCCGGAGGATCTGTCCTTCGTGTAGGCTCTGACATTGATCAGATAGAGGATCACATCCTGCCACTCTATATGGGGTCCCTTATCCCTGATCTCGAAGCCCGGAGTTTCAAAGGAACAGTATTCATCCCTTTTTCCGAATCTGTCATTGCCTATGATGATCCTTGAATAGGGATCCGGCCTTTCCTTCTTTCCTGATCTGATCCTGTAAAGACACTCTTTGGGATCGATCCCCATGATATCCATGGAGAATACAGATCCCATCCTGTATGTATCCTTAAAGGGAACGCTTCCGATCTTCTTTTTGTTCAGATTATATAATTCCACCGACACAGGGAAATTCGTGTCCGCAACAACGGATATGCCGACCCTGTCCTCATATGTATGAGGACCAAGTCCTGTGAATTTTCCCTTTTCCGTCATGTATCTCTTCATAAAGGATGCTCCGTCATGATCCATTCTTTATCCGCAGAAAACGCAAGACGCCAAATATGATATCACATTCCGTGTGATAATGCGATAAACCGGTCATATCCCGCCTCTGTCGCTTTTCAGACCCTTTTTATCGCTGTACATCAGATTGTCGGCACGTTCAAATACCTGAGATACTTTTATATCCTTCCCGGGGACGTATTCGGACATCCCGGAGGCTATCACAGGCCCCGCGCCTTTTTCCATATTATCTATCACCTTATCGTGAAGCTTGCTCATCAGTTCTTCCCGGGATGTATAGTCGCTGCCTCTTAAAAATATCAGAAACTCATCGCCGCCTATCCTGAACACGGGACTGTGATCGAAGAGATCACAAAGCATCTTGGCAGCAGACCGTATATGGTCGTCCCCCGCTTTATGCCCCTTTGTGTCGTTGACCCTTTTCAGATCGTTTATATCACAGACCACCATGGCAAAGGGCAGGTAATCAAAACCATTGTCGATGTTGCCCTGGACCGACTGCTCCAGTTCTTTATATGCCGTCTTGTTCTTGGTCCCTGTGAGCTCATCACGTCTTGCCAGTTCTTTCTCTGTATTCAGAGCTTTCAGATGCTCCCTCTCTTTTTTCACCTCATCGTCTATATTCTCAAGACATACTATGAAGTGCTGGGAATCACTGGTCTTTCTGACCGTAAGCCTCGTGTGCTCCGAATTATCATCTATTACGAGACGGTACTCTATGGTAAACTGCTTTCTGTCTTCAAGAACCGTAAGAAGGGAGTCCCTGTCCATGGCATCCAGGACGCGGTCTCTGTCCTGAGGATGTAATACCTGAGGAATGTTCTTCCTGGTGTCTTCAAAGAAATCGTCTCCCGCCTGATCTATCTCCAGCTGGCCGAAAAGATTGCGTGAAGTATAGCCCACGTAGCTCCCGTTGTTAACATCCACGTAATAAACGACGTCGTAGTTCGCCGCAAGACTCTCTGCTATCTGTCTGAAAGTGACACGCTTCTTCCGATCCTCCCTCAGAGCTCTTTCGGCCATTATCTCATCCTGGATATCCTTGTCACAGAGCACAAAATGCTTCTGATCCTTTGCCAGCATCAGGGTAAACCTGAAATATCTGGCCTCACCGTTAACCATGATCCTGTATTTATACGAATAAGAACTCCTGCCCTTAAGATTCTTTAGCATGGTGTCCTTGTAATAGAATCTTTCGGCATACCTTCTGTCATCCGGATGAGCAAAGCGTTGTACGTTCTGCCTGGTCTCACTGTAGAAATCCTTGCAGAGCTTCGGAACATTCATGGATTCGTACTCTTCACTTGGAGAAAACTCCTGATATTCCCCGGTTTCTATGTTGATGTAATAGATTGCCTCATAATCTCCTGCCAGACTGTCGGCTATGTTATTGTATGTGCTCTTTTCATTCCTGGCTTTTTCAGATATTTCATGCTCTAATTCTGCCTGCTTAGTGACTACATGGAGCTTACGGTCCATTTCCAGTTTTTCATCCTCTTCGACAAAGACATGTATGAGACAGGTTGATAAGAGCAGTCCCATGGCATAAAAGGGGAGCAGAGGATATATGATCTGAAGCATGATAAATACAGCCATGACAGCATCCGAAACAGTCATGGTCCGGTAATGGACTCTGTCACTTCCGGTAGTCCTTATTGATGCGACCAGGGCATAGATGGCAAGGACCATCTGAAGCTGAAACAGGGTACCAAAGATGAAATACCTACCGGTTCCGGGTACATATGCGCCGTTTGCGTCAAAATAAAACAGGATAGGGTTAAAGAAATTGATCACAAGCCCTATCATCACCAGTGCAAAGATCACCCACCCTGCATAGATCAGAAGGCGGCTTTTGGTGCCTGTTCTGCCGATATACTTCACTATGTACAATGTCCATACAAGTACAGACAGAGCGATTGCAGCAAAGTACACCACCGTGTCTCCGTATACAAGAGGTATGATGTGTGTATCATGGAGGAATCCCCAGAGTATATCGGAAATGAGATACACGATCACAGCATACAGAAACTGCCTGTATTTCAGCGTCGATGCGGATGACAGATCCTTCCCGGTATTCCTCAGGACCTCATTATTTATTATTATAAGGATCGCTAATGATAATAATCCAAAACTCGAATACAGCATTTCAAACTCTCTCCCGGGTATAATATTATAACTTTTCCCCGCCCAAAGGCAATATTTTACGCTCTCATACTTTCTTTGATGATAGGGGGTGAATTTCGCTTATAAACACAGACGGGATAAGCCTCTTGCCATGTTCTTCTTCTATGTAGTAAATATGCAGCTTTTTGCAGGCCCTTGTCATGCCTACATACAGAAGCCGTCTCTCCTCCTCAATATCCGTATCCCCCATTACTCTCCGTCCGGGTATAATGCCCTCATTGACGTCAACGATAAAAACCTCCCTGAATTCCAGCCCTTTAGATGCATGTAGACTCATGATAGACACACCCGTCTCATCATCGATCTTTTCTCCTGATCGATCCATCCTCTCCTCCTCATTTTCCATGTATAACAAAAACTCCTTTATCGTAAGGAACCTCTCTGCGCTCTTCATCAGGCACGAAGCTGCCAAAGGATCCCATCTTTTGTCAATCTCCTTGTATCCAACGACTCCGATCAAATACTTCACTGCAGTCCCCGGACGCATATGCGATATCATCTTCATATCTGATATCCATTTTGCAATGCTGGCCGTCCGCTGCCTGTCACCCCTGTAATACATAAGAGCATCGCCAAGGACAGCCCCCTCCTTCGCAAATGCTTCCCTGTCGATATATCTCTCCGGTCTGTTCATGATCCTTAAAAGATCCTCCCTGGAATGCATATCACAGGCAACCTTAAGGTAAGCTATGATATCCTCCCCCGTAGAAGTATGATATATATCATTCCTTCTTCCCTTATGCTTTACTCTGATACCGAGATCCATAAGCCCCGCCGCCATTATCGATCCTATACGGTTTGTACGCGAAAGGATCGCATAATCATCAAGTCTGTCCATATCCATCTTCTCCGCGATGCCTTTTATCTCATCTTTTCTGCCTGAAAAACACCTTATCTCAACCTCTTCGCCCGTATCATCAAAGGCAGCAAGCTCCTTATAAAACCTGTCCATGTTATGGGATATGAGATTCTGAGATGATCTTACGATGCTTCCCGTACACCTGTGATTGGTATAGAGCTTATAAAGCGCACAGTCCGTATGATCCTTGAGAAACTCCTTCATCATCCCGCTGGTGGCCCCTCTGAACCCATAGATCGACTGGTCATCATCCCCGACCACAAAGATGTTATCATCTCCGATCATCCTCAATACTTCATACTGAAGAGGATTGATATCCTGAAACTCATCAACCTGGATATATCTGTATCTTTTTCTGTATCTCTCCTGTATTTCGGGGTATTTAAGGAAAAGCTTTTTTAGCTTCAATATCATGTCGTCAAAATCAAGAAGCCTTGCTGCTGTCAGCTTCCTGTCATACATTTCATATATCCTGTCCATGGTCACATCACTTCCCGATACCGGACTGAAAAAGGATGCATTTAGACCGTTTTTGATCCTGCTGATACCTGATAAAAGCTCATCCGCAAGAGATGCCATATCACAGGTATCTGCCTTAAGCTCCCTTATGATGTCGCACATTATCATGTATTTTTGTCTGGAATCAATGATGTTTTCGGGTGAAAGTCTGAAGTGTTCTTTTAAGATGGAATAGAAAACCGAATGGAAGGTCCCGAAGGTGGAGCCTCGGGCTTTATTACCCAGAAATGCGTATGCCCTGTCTCTCATCTCTTTAGCCGCTGCATTTGTAAAGGTGAGAGTCAGTATATCCGGTGGGTCGATACCGTGGGTATCTACAAGTCTTGCAAACCGCCTGGTTATTACGTAGGTCTTGCCGGATCCCGGACCTGCTATAACCATGGCAGGCCCGTCCTTGTGATCAATAGCGGCAAGCTGATGGGATGATGTGAGATCCCTCATAGGCTCTCCTCAAGCATCCTGATCCCTGTCCTGACTCTTGCTATAGATTCCTCTTTACCCAATATCTCCATAAGCTCCGTAGCCCCTCCCGGTGTCATCTGCTTGCCGGAGACCGCTGTCCTTAAGGGCCACAGCAGCTGACCGTTCTTAATGCCGTTCTTTTCGGCAAAGCTCTTGAAGGCCTCATAAAGTGTATCATTACTGTAGTCCGTGATCTCTTCCAACAAGGGCAGTACGTTCTTCAATACTTCAAGGGAGGATTCCTTTGTGGTCTTCATCTTTTTATGAACATACATTTCCGTATCATACTCAGGCAGAGTCTCGAAGAAATCTATGTGATCCTTTATATCCGGGAATACCTCTATCCTGCTCTGCACCATCCCGGCGATCTTTTTCAGATCCAGATCCTTCGATATCACCTCCTTGATGTAAGGCTTTGCCATCTCAAAAAAGCTGTCCGGATCCATCTTCTTTATATATTCGCCGTTCATCCACTTAAGCTTGCCGTAATCGAATACTGCAGGGGATTTGCTGATCCTCCTGTAGTCGAATTTCCGGATAAGTTCTTCCATATCCATGATCTCTTCATTATCCTCCGGAGACCATCCAAGGAGCGCCACGAAATTCACCACTGCCTCCTTGAGAAAGCCCTGATCCAGCAGATCCTCAAAGGATGAATGTCCCGACCTTTTGGAAAGCTTCTTATGATCCTCATCGGTGATAAGCGGGCAATGGATGTATTCCGGGATCTCCCAGCCGAAGGCTTCATACAGTCTGTTGTACTTGGGGGAGCTGGACAGATACTCGTTGCCTCTCACTACATGTGTTATACCCATGAGATGATCGTCTACCACGTTGGCAAAATTATATGTGGGATAACCGTCACTCTTGATAAGTATCATGTCATCAAGCTCCGAATTATCCACCGTGATATCTCCGTATATATCATCATGGAAGGTGGTGGATCCCTCGGTGGGATTGTTCTGTCTTATGACATAAGGTATCCCGCTATTAAGCTTCTCCTCAACCTCCTCTCTTGACAGACCGAGACAGTGCTTATCATATACGGAGATCTCCTTATCGCTGCCCTCCACCTTCTGCTTAAGGCCTGCAAGCCTTTCGGGTGTGCAGAAGCAGTAATATGCCTCGCCCTTATCTACAAGCTGCTTTGCGTACTCCATGTAGATGCCCTTTTTCACTCTCTCGGACTGGACATAGGGTCCCACCTCGCCTTCGGATCCCGGTCCCTCATCGTAGTTGAGTCCCGTAAGCTCCAGGGTCCTGTTTATGATATCAACGGCCCCCTCCATCTCCCTTTCCTGATCGGTGTCCTCGATCCTGAGTATGAAATCCCCTCCGGCATGTCTTGTTATAAGATATGCATACAGAGCAGTCCTCAGGTTTCCTACGTGCATCCTTCCCGTCGGTGACGGTGCAAATCTGGTCCTTACCTTCTTTTCAGCCATGTTCCTTCTCTCCTTCTTCGATCCTTTTAAGACCGGTGTATTCATACAGCCATTTCTTCTCGTCTTCCGTCATTTTCTTCGAAAGGCTTTCATATACATTGCGCTGATATTCCTCGTAGAGTCTGATATCATACGGCTCCATATATGTATAATCCATACCTCTGTCATCTATGGGCACCTGTGTAAGGTCATAAAACTTCAGGAATGTTCCGTCAAAGGTTTTCCTATCCTCCTCCACCAGCAGTATATCCTCCGTTCGGATGCCAAACTTACCCTCCAGATATATCCCGGGTTCATCCGATATCAGCATACCGGGGGCAAGAGGGACCTGATCGCTCGTGTATCCGGTCCTCACTGCCTGAGGGCCTTCATGAACATTCAGCATATAGCCGACACCGTGTCCGGTACCATGTCTGAAATCCATTCCTCTCCTCCACATGCGCTCTCTGGCAAGGATATCGAGATTTACCCCGGTCACTCCCTTGGGGAACCGGGCATCCCTCAGACGGAGCATGGATACGGCAACGTCGGTAAAGGCCTGCTTTTCTTCGTCACTTATCTCTCCCATGACGATAGTCCTGGTAACATCCGTGGTACCGCCCTCGTACTGTCCTCCAGAGTCTACCATCAGCATCCCTTCCCTTGCTATTTCCCTTTCATGCTCATGTGAGGGAGAATAATGGATGATGGCGGCATTTTCCTTATAAGCCATGATCGTCTCAAAGGACAGATCTCTGAATTCCGGTATCTTCCTCCTGTATTCATGAAGGATATCGGATGCGCTCATCTCAGTCTCTTTGTTTTCGGTAGTCAGGATATATCTTATAAACCTGGTAAGCTGAAGAGAATCCCAATAGTATATATCCTTTATCCTTCCGATCTCAACCGGATTCTTCACAGCCTTCATCATGACTACAGGGCTTCTCATAAGCTTTATATCAGCCTTTTTTCTGATGAGCCTGTAATAAGTATAGTTCAGGCTGTTTGGATCTGCCATGACAAGCCCGTCTATTACATCGCTCTTCAGAAAATCTTCCGTTTCGCGGTAATCCTTTATTATGGATGCCGCATAACCCGTCAGAGTCGAGGTATCCCTCAAAAAGATATAGGCCTTATCCTGACTGATATATGCATAGGCAAGGGCCACAGGATTGTATTCTATATCATCTGCCCGGATATTGAAAAGATATGCTATCTCGTCAAGCGCCGACAGGAAGATGGCGTCGCACCCTGCTTTCTTTATTTCTTCCCGGAGCTTTGCGATCCTGTCGATACTGCTCTCTCCACTCACATCCTCCGGCAGTACCCTTATTTTTGTTGCAGGCAGGGGCTTCCTTTCAAATATCCCCTCGGAGAGATCCTTTTTATACACGATCTTTCCGGATGGAAGGGCCTTCTTCAGTTTTCTGGCGGTATCTATATCAACCACTCTTCCGTCAAAGCCAAGCTTTGCCTTCTTCGGGAAGTTGTCCCTTATGTACCCGTATATGCCGGGCACCCCCGGAAGTCCCGTCTTCATGATCTTTATCAAGGATCCGTCAGTCTCAGCCTCGGCCTGTATGAAATACCTGCCGTCAACCCACAGCAGTGCTTCCTTTTCAGTCACAAGGAGAACCCCTGCCGATCCGGTAAAGCCGGTGAAGAATTCCCTTACCTTATAATGATCGTGGATGTATTCGGAGCCGTGATCGTCGGATGTAGGTATATAGTAGGCGAATACACCCTCTTTTTTCATATTCTTTCTTAGCGCTTCTATTCTCTCTTTTACTTCCATATCTGTTTCCCTGTCTGACTCATTCCCTGTCTGCAAAGCCGTAAGAAATCATAGTTTATTGCGGATAAAGTTTCGCGGGCTCTACGG
>CAMOIV010000031.1 GCA_946616305.1 uncultured Lachnospiraceae bacterium
GGGAGGACCTGTAATATCAAATCGTATAGGGGGATACAGAAACAATGAGTGCTGCTAAGAAAAAAACAGGATTCCGTCTTTCTCTTGGACAGAAGATCATCGGATGCATACTCATCATCCAGGTGATAGTCATGTTTGCCCTTGCCTTCTTCGTGGTAAGGACCATCACAAATGATAAGAAGGTTTCCACTACCGATAACCTTCAGACAATAGTTGCGGAGCGAAGCCAGATCATCAGGAACTACGTACATCAGACAGAGGATACTCTGATGGCCTTCAGCAGGGCAAGCGAGATACTGGAGGTGATACAGAATCCAACGGATGAGGCAGCCTTTGCCAAGGCTCAGAAATATACGGAGACCTTCTCCGGCGACGTTGAAAATCTGGATGGACTCTACGCCAGTGAATGGAATTCTCACGTTCTGACACATACCAATCCCAAAGTGGTTGGCATCACCACCAGAGAGGGAGATCCGCTCAAGGCTCTCCAGTCATCTCTTGAAGCATCAGGGGACAAAGTTTACAACACGGGTATCATCATTTCCCCTGCCAGCGGCAAGCAGGTGGTCTCACTTTATAAGGCAGTATTTGATGACAATGGAGAGATCGCAGGACTCGTAGGAGGCGCGGTTTATACCACAGGCCTTATAGGTATACTGGACAGCCTTGATCTTAACGGTATGCCCAGTGCCCAGTACTGCATGGTCAATGTCAATAACGGTGAATATATCTTTAATGCGGATGAAGAGAAGATCGCAACTCCCGTTGAGGAATCATATCTCACGGAGCTTTGCACGAGGTATGCAGGTACAGGTGAGGATGCCGGCGGAAGCATCACATATAAGGCCGGCGGAGAGGATTATGTCGCATCTTATTACTATCTTGCAGATTACGGCTGGCTGTTCATGCTGTCGGATAATGAGAAGGAAGTATACGCTTCCACCATACAGCTTAGAAACAGACTTATAGTCTTCTGTATCGTTGCCATATTACTGCTGTGCCTGGTCTCTTATTTCATAATCCAGCAGATGCTCAAGCCTATGAAGGCTATCGACAGAAGCCTTGATGACCTTAAGTCTCTTGATATTTCCAAGAAGGATACCATGAGCAGCTTCTCATCAAGGAGTGATGAGATCGGAGATATCTCCGTAGCAACGGAATCTCTTGCAGAGTCCTTAAGAGGCATCACGGGTACTCTCAGAGAGTTCAGCTCTACTCTTGATAATAAGGCTGATCAGCTTAGTGACTCCTCTACAAATCTGGTAGAGAATGTTACGGATAATGTTGCTACCGCAGAAGAACTCTCTGCCCAGATTGAAAATACAAATCAGATCATGGACAATGTAAATGACCAGATCGGAATGATCAATGATGCGGTCGCAAGCATCATGGGCAATATCGATGTATCCGTTGATACGTCAAGCAGTGTACTGCACAGTGCATCTGCCATGAAGACGGCTGCTACCACGGCATATACCAACGGACAGGATACTCTGGAGAGGACCAAGGTTTCCGTTGATGATGTTATGGAGAGACTCGGTACTTTGAGCAGGATCAACGATCTTGCCACCGAGATACTTAATATCTCCAGTCAGACAAATCTCCTCTCACTTAATGCTTCCATAGAGGCAGCCAGAGCAGGTGAGGCAGGAAGAGGATTTGCAGTGGTTGCAGATGAGATAGGATCTCTTGCGGATGGTTCATCCAAGACAGCAGCAACCATCCAGACCATCACTCTGGAAGCCAATGACAGTATCAAGGTCGTCAGAGAATGCTTTGAGAGCATACTTGAGTTCGTATCGGGTGATATGGTTGCTCAGTTCAAAGACTTTGCCGATAAGTCCAATGAGTATTCGGACGATGTGACCGTCATCAAGGACAAGCTTGATGAGATCAGGACAATGGTGGCGGAGCTTGAGAAATCCGTCAGTGACATTTCCGACAGCATCCAGAGCGTGACGGATATCACAAACGAAAACCGTGCAGCCATAAACGACATAGTGGACAAGAACGAGAATACATCCGGTATCGCAGGAGACATGCGGAAGCAGTCTGAAGAGAACAAGGAACTGGCTTCGAAGCTGGAGGAGATCCTGGATCGTTTCAAGATGTCATGACAATGAAGGAGTCTTGGATCACGGTTCTGACATAGGTTTAAGGACACTCTCTTGGGAAGCATTTCACAGGAGAGTGTCTTAAGTTCTGGAGAAGCCAAGGCACAGCCTGAACCAAATGGAGGTTTTATGAAGGATATCGCATTAAAAAGAGGGATCAACCTGGGAGGCTGGATGTCACAGTGTGACTACAGCAGGGAAAGACTGGATGGGTTTATCAGGGAGGATGATATTGAGAAGATAGCCTCCTGGGGTATGGATCACATCAGACTTCCCATCGACTACAATGTCATACAGAATGATGACGGAAGCATGAAAGAGGAAGGCCTTGAAAGGGTTGACGCAGCTGCAGCCTGGGCAGAGAAGTACGGACTTATGATCCTTCTGGATCTCCATAAGACAATGGGTTATTCCTTCGACAAGGGTGAGAACGAGGCCGGCTTTTTTGCCGACGGGAGGCTGCAGGATAGCTTCTACAGGATATGGGAGGCTCTGGCGGGGAGGTACGCCTCAAAGCCTGACAGGGTTTATTTCGAACTGCTTAATGAGGTAAATGACAGGTCCGATATAGAAGCATGGAACAGGATATCCCGTGAATGCATAAAGAGGATACGGCAGTATGCAAAGGACAACGTGATACTTATCGGCAGCTATGAGGGCAATTCCGCGAAGGCAGTGCCGGATCTTGATCCGCCGTACGACGATAAGGTTGTCTATAATTTCCACTGTTATGAGCCTTTGCGCTTTACCCATCAGGGTGCGACCTGGATAGATGACGAGTTTCCCTCTTTACGCGTTGCCTTCAAGGACAGCGGCACCAGTGAAGCTTTTTTTGAAGAACTATTCACACCGGCCATAGAGAAGGCCAAAAAGGAGGGCACCTGCCTGTATTGCGGCGAGTATGGTGTTATAGATGTTGCAAGTCCCGAGGATACCGTAAAGTGGTACAGGATGATACATTCGGTATTTAAAAAGTATGGTATCGGACATGCAGCATGGAGCTACAGAGAGATGGATTTTGGCTTATCCGATGCGCGTATGGACGGCGTCAGGGATGAACTTCTTGATATATTAAGATCATAATGGCATGCTTTCGGGGCCTTTTCCAAAAGGCACAGATCATAAGGCAGTAAGCTATAACAACAGTGAGGTAGATAATGAATAACGAGCTATTCAGGAAAGAAAGTGTGGACAGGGTATCCACGCCGGAACAGTTGAATGATTATATAAAGGTGGTATCCCCCGGGATATGGATCCTGCTTTTTGCCATAATCATACTGCTGGTGGGCATAATAGTCTGGGCTGTTGTCAGCTCCATCGTTCTGAACGATCCTCAGGGAGTGGCTACCCTGATCAAACCATCGACTCTCGTGACTAATTAGGGATAAGACGGCAAAATGATCGACAATAAAAAGATAAAAAAACCTATAACGGCAGGAGTTGCAAAGACTCCGGTTGTCATGCAGCTTGAAGCACTGGAGTGCGGAGCTGCCTGTCTGACCATGGTTCTGGCATATTACGGTAAGTGGATACCTCTTGAGCAGGTGAGGTCCGATTGCGGTGTCTCAAGAGACGGCTCCAATGCCAAGAATGTGCTGCTTGCAGCCAGAAGCTATGGACTTGATGCCAACGGTTACCGGTTCGAACTGGACAGCATCAGGGAGGATTGTACCTTCCCCTGTATCATTCACTGGGAGTTCAACCACTTCGTTGTGCTGAACGGTTTTAAAGGAAATAAAGTATATATCAACGATCCTGCAAGAGGCAGCATCGTTATGACCATGGAGGAGTTCGATAAGGGCTTTACGGGTATCTGCCTTTTATTTGAACCCACGGACTCCTTTGAGAGATCAGGTAAACCCAAGAGCATGGTGGATTTTGCCCTTAAGAGACTGAAGGGAGCGGGGGTTGCTGTAGCCTTTGTTCTTACCACCATGGTCATCGCCGATCTTCTGGAACTTATAAATCCTGCCATAAACAGGCTTTATCTTGATTATCTGCTGACGGGCACCAATCCCCATGTTGTAATGCCGTTTATTTTGTGCTTTTCCTTATTCATAGCGATCCAGCTTGTAGTGGCTTGGATCAATGCGATCTACTCATTGAAGATAAACGGAAAGATGGCTGTCATCGGCAACACCGAGTATATGTGGAAGGTTCTTTCCCTTCCCATGAACTTCTTCTCCCAGAGAATGGCCGGAGACATACAGCAGCGTAAGGAATCAAATGCCAGTATCGCAGCTACTCTGGTCAATACCTTTGCGCCCATCCTTATCGATACTGCCATGATGGTATTCTATCTGGTGGTCATGATAAGGTACAGCGCCGCGCTGACGGCACTGGGTATCTTTTCCGTATTCCTCAATCTGATCCTGTCCAAGATCATAGCCAAAAAGAGAGTGAACATCACCAGAGTCCAGATGAGGGACGCCGGCAAGCTCTACGGTACCACGGTGTCGGGGATCGAGATGATAGAGACCATAAAGGCAAGCGGTGCCGAGAATGGCTTTTTCAGAAAATGGGCAGGCTATCAGTCCAGCGTCAATACCCAGATGATGAATTACGTTAAGGTAGATCAGATATTCGGAACCCTTATGACGCTGATAAACTCCCTTACCAGCACATCGGTACTTATCGGCGGAGTATATCTTGCCATGAGAGGACATTTTACGGTAGGTATGGTCATGGCCTTTCAGGGATACCTGTTATCCTTCACCACTCCTGCCCTCAGCATAGTCAGCGCGGGACAGTCTCTGCAGGAAATGAGGACTGAGGCGGAAAGGGTAGAGGATGTGATGGCTTATCCCTCCGATCTGGATTACAAGGATAAGCCCGATACAGGGGAAGGATATACAAAGCTTTCCGGAAATATAGAGATGAAGAATGTGACCTTCGGTTATTCCCCTTTGGCGGATCCGCTTATCGTTGATTTCAACCTAAAGCTTACCCCCGGGCAGAGAGTGGCTTTTGTGGGGGCGTCCGGCTGCGGGAAGTCCACACTGTCAAAGCTTATAGCAGGATTATATAAGCCCTGGTCCGGCGAGATACTTTTTGACGGCAAAAGGATCGATGAATTTGACAGGAGCGTATTCACGGGTTCCGTGGCAGTGGTAGATCAGGATATAGTGCTTTTCGATGATACCATAGCGAATAATATAAAAATGTGGGATTCCTCCATAGAGGATTTTGAGATGATAATGGCAGCCCGTGATGCGCAGCTGCATGAGGATATCGTAAGACGTGACGGAGGATATAACTATAAGCTTCATGAGGGAGGCAAGGACTTCTCGGGCGGCCAGAGGCAGAGGCTGGAGATAGCGAGAGTGTTGGCCCAGGATCCCACAGTGATAATCATGGATGAGGCTACATCGGCCCTTGATGCCAAGACGGAATATGATGTGGTCAGATCCATAAAGGACAGAGGCATCACATGTATAGTGGTGGCTCACAGGCTTTCCACTATAAGGGACTGCGACGAGATAATAGTATTGGATCGCGGCAAGGTGGTGGAGCGCGGCAGACATGAGGAATTGTATGCAAAGGGCGGTTATTATACCCAGCTTGTGAGCAGTGAGTGACGAGAGGACGATATGACCTGGTTTGAAGAACAGATAAAACAACGTAAAAAAAGCGACGATGATGCTTTTGCCGATTCCTTCATAAATATCGCGGGAGCCGTCATAGGAGAAAGAGCCACGGTGGCCTTAAAGGACGGACGTATCCTTGCAAGGAACGCCATGGAGGAGATCCTTAAGTACTACCATGTGCGGGGAGCGGAGATACCGGACGGCATCAAGGATATAGATAAACAGCTCGAATACCTCATGAGGCCTCACGGCATTATGAGGAGGGATGTTGACCTTAAGAAGGGCTGGTACAAAAATGCAGTAGGTGCCATGCTGGCTGTAAAGAAGTCGGATAACAGCATAGCCGCTCTTATTCCCTACGGGATCAACGGATACAGGTTCCTCAATACGGATACCGGAAGATGGGAGAAGGTAAATGCCTCCAACGAGGATATCTTCGAAGATGTGGCCATGGCCTTCTACAAGCCCTTCCCGCTGAAGGAAATGGATATTAAGGACCTGATCAGATACATGATCTCCTGTATCGACATCTCCGATGCCGTCTTTCTTGTGATAGTGACTGCCGCTGCAACGGCGGTAGGTCTACTGGTGCCATATATCGATAAGCTGCTCTTCTCTACGGTGATAGATTCCGGCAATGCGGCGCTGCTTTTGGCCATAACCATATTCCTTATATGCGTTACGGTGAGTACCCAGCTTATCGGTGCAGTCAATTCACTTGTTACTACCAGGATCAATGCCAAGATGGGAGTATATGTGGAGGCTGCCACAATGATGAGGGTGCTGTCGCTTCCGGCACCGTTTTTCAAGGATTATACTGCCGGTGAGCTGAGTTCGAGGACCGAGTACGTGAAGAGTCTGTGCAATATGCTGGTGTCCATGGTCACGGTAACAAGCCTGACTTCTGTATTTTCTTTGATCTATATCGGACAGATCCACAGGTTTGCTCCCAAGCTTGCCCTGCCTGCACTGGCCATCATAGCGGTTACCATGCTGTTCACCATCGCCACGTCCTTTGTGCAGATGAAGATCTCCAAACGCCAGATGGAGCTTATGGCAAAGGAGCAGGGTATAAGCTACGGCCTGATCTCGGGGATACAGAAGATAAGACTGTCCGGCGCGGAGAAAAGAGCCTTTGCCAAGTGGGGCAACTGCTATGCGGAACAGGCCAGGCTCACCTACGATCCGCCTGTATTTCTTAAGATCAATCCCGTGATAAGCCTTGCCATATCATCCATCGGTATGCTGGTGATTTATGTCCGGGCCATAGAGTCCCACGTATCGGTTGCCGATTATTATGCATTTAATACTTCATATGCCATGGTGTCGGGGGCCTTTATGAGCATAGCCGGGATGGCTCTGATCACAGCTCAGATCAAACCCATACTCGAGATGATAGAACCCATATTAAAGGCTGTTCCCGAGGTGTCCGAGGGCAAACAGATGCTCACCAGGCTTTCGGGTTCCATAGAGATCAATAACCTGTATTTCAGATACAACGAAAACATGCCCTATGTACTGGAGGATCTGTCCCTTAAGATAAAAGCAGGGCAGTACGTGGCCATAGTTGGAAAGACCGGCTGCGGCAAATCCACTCTCATGAGATTGCTGCTGGGGTTCGAAAAGCCTGATAAGGGAGCCATCTACTATGACGGCAAGGACATTAATACCATGGATCTTAAGTCCTTAAGAAAGCTTATGGGAGTAGTGACTCAGGATGGAAAGCTCTTTCAGGGGGACATTTATTCCAACATAACCATATCGGCTCCCGAACTTGGATTGGACGAGGCCTGGGAAGCTGCTGAAATGGCCGGAATGGCCGACGACATCAGAGATATGCCTATGGGTATGTTTACGATGATATCCGAAGGAAGCGGCGGCATATCCGGCGGACAGAAGCAGAGACTTATGATAGCCAGAGCCATAGCTCCAAAACCCAAGGTGCTTATGTTTGACGAGGCTACCAGTGCTCTTGACAATATAACCCAGAAGAAAGTATCCGATTCACTGGATGCCATGAGATGTACAAGGATCGTCATAGCACACAGATTGTCCACCATAAGACAGTGTGACCGTATCATAGTCCTGGACGGAGGCCGGATCATAGAGGATGGCACCTATGACGAGCTTATAGCAGCCGGCGGCTTTTTCGCAGAACTGGTTGAGAGACAGCGGGTAGACGTTTAAGCTGTTTTACGGGGTTATACAGCGGTCAAAATATGTAAAATAAAGTATTACAACTGTATGAATATGTGATATACTGAATACTCAGAAATAATTATTAGCCACGATGATGACAAGTTCGTATATTATACTGGATAGTTGATATTTACGAATTGCATTCGCTGGCTACGAATGAAAAGGAGAAAGAATATGACTATCAACAAGATCAAAGAAGGAAGTAATCTGACAGTTGCGATTGCAGGCAGACTGGATACTGTTACCGCGCCGGATCTTGAGGAGCAGCTTAACGGGGCTCTGGATGGTGTTGAGACGCTGGTTATGGATCTTGAGGATCTTGACTATGTATCATCTGCCGGACTGAGGGTTCTTCTTTCAGCTCAGAAAACCATGAACAAGCAGGGAAGCATGAAACTCATCAATGTTAAGAGTGAGATCATGGAGATCTTTGATGTAACAGGTTTTTCTGATATTCTGACCATTGAGTGATTATAGATGAAAGAGCTTACTGTCCGCGCTGAACTAGCTAACCTTGATGAGGTTCTGGGATTTGTGGAGGAGGAGCTTGAAGGAATAGGATGTTCCATGAAGCTCATTACCCAGATACAGATAGCAGTCGAGGAGATCTTTGTAAACATCGCCAGTTACGCTTACACGAACTCCGACCTGGACCCCAATGATCAGAATGCGATCATCCGGCTTGATTTCGAAGAGGAAGAAAAACTCATAACTGTGGAATTCACAGACAGAGGAGTTCCGTATGATCCTCTTAAGAAGCCCGATCCTGATATTACTCTTTCCGCTGAGGAGAGACAGATCGGCGGCCTCGGGATCTTCATGGTAAAGAAATCAATGGATGACATGACTTACAGGTATGAGGACGACAAGAATATCCTCACCCTGAAAAAACATGTAGATTGAGCATCCTGTGTGGTACCGTATGTGCTTACGGTAAGAGCTGCCGGGAGACAAGGTAAGGAGGTGGCGGTATGTCAGAAAAAAGGATACAGGCTTTATCGGATGATATGCTTGAGAATGTGAACGGTGGCAGTCAGATACTGCTGGTTCACAATGATCCCAAGGGGGGATCGAACAAAACGGGCGGTCTCAAGGGAACATCACAGGCACCCGGTAAGAAGATGTGTAATGCATGCCATCAGTGGTTCGACCAGAGTGAACTGTCACTCAGGGGCGGTAAGTATTATTGCCAGGACTGTCTGAGAAAGCTTAATGCACAGGCATGATGTGATATACAGTCACAGAGATCATGATATTAAGGGCAGGGGATAAACCCCTGCCACTTTTTGTTTTCCACCCGGTCATTGGCGTGCTTTAACATGTCAAAGCACGGATACGCCCGGAGAACTGCGAAGTACATAGGTCTCGAACCACATACGACTACAGATGGTACTTTGACATGTATTTTTCTTCAAATTCACTGACAGGCATGGGTTTGTCGAAGTAGTAGCCCTGATAGGTCTCCGTACCTATGGACCGCAGGAAGGACACATGCTTCTCTGTCTCCACGCCTTCATTAACAACGGAAAGACCCAGCTCATGAGCCATGTTTACAATGGATTTTACTATGGACAGGCTCTTGTCAGAGGTATCACTCTCCTTCAGGAAGATCATATCGAGCTTCAGTACATCCAGGGGGATATCCTTAAGCATGTTAAGTGACGAGAACCCGCTTCCAAAATCATCCATCTCCACTATAAAGCCTTCATCCTGCAGCTTTTTCATGATCTTATAGTAGTCCTTGGAATCATCCATGAACAGGGTTTCCGTTATCTCAAGACGAAGAAGTTCACGCTGGATGTGATACTTATCCGTCAGCTTTGCAACCTCTTCCGGGACATCCATGAAATAAAAATCCTTCGGAGAGATATTTACGGACAGATAGGTATGCATGTCTCCGGCCTCTGCCCATCTTGCAAGGATAGCGCATGCACTCTCCCACATGAAACGGTCAACCTTGGCGATGAGACCCTGCTCCTCCAGGATGGGGATGAACTGTGCGGGAGACAGGAAACCTTCTTCGGGATGGTTCCATCTGACAAGGACTTCCGCCCCCGTCATCTTGCCTTCGATGTCGACCTGAGGCTGAAGGTAGGGCATTATCTCCTTATGGGCTATGGCATCATCGACCGAACCGCAGATCATCTGTTCCCATAGAGTTCCGGTCCGCATTGATTCATCATAGAAGGCTATACGCCGGGTCAGATCTCCCTTGATGCTCCGGATGGCCATAAATGCCCTGTCTATCATGGCGGTGACAGGGAGATCTCTCTCAACTACCTCATACACACCGAGCCTGAGAACGATGGGGTGTTTGTTATTACCCATGATCACAGGCTGCTCTATGCGGGACATATGCTCAAAGGTGCGTTTATTATAAAGCTCCTTCGGAACCAGCATGGCGAATCTGTCCGCGCCCAGATGGCTGTAGATGCTGTTGGTACAGTTGATATCAAGGACATGGGCCACACGCCTTAGTACTTCATCTCCGGTGGTCCTGCCGAACACATCGTTTATCATCTTGAATTCATCGATGTCTCCGACGATAAGATAGTATTCATTGTCAGGGTACTCATCCAGTCTGTTGCGTACGAGGGAATAAAAGAAATCTGCGGAATACAGGCCGGTTATGGGATTGTGCTTTGCCTGATATACTCTGTGCCTGGAAGCGAGCTCCTCTGAGGTATGGTCATGTATCGTGACATAAGACCCTATGCCTACATTATCTGAATCATACAAACGGTCATGGGATATGGTATAGAAGCATTCCTTATCATTTATATAGAGAAGACGCTCGCAGGACATGCTGCCTGTATCCACAAGGTCCGCATCCAGCTGCTTCTTTATGTTTTCTCCCATAGGGATGAGGTTTTCTTCGCTCCTTTCGATACCCATCAGCTTGAAGGCCTTGTCGTTTGCGTAGGTACAGACATGGGATTCGTTGAAGAGTATGATGCCGTCGGAAAGGCTCTGGGTGATCTGGGACAGGATCCTGTCGTGCAGCTTGTGTGACGTATACGCAAGGGAAAAATAATACACAAGTATGGCGCAGACGGCGTATCCTATCATGGAGGCATCTATGGGAGTACTGGACAGGATGTAATACCCCTCCCACCCTGCTACGGGGATGATGCTGGCGATTATCAGCCAGTATCTTATGTTGTAAAGCTTTGAGGTCGTGAAGGTCTTCTGCAGAAGTATGGCAAGGCATACTGCAGCCGCCAGCACGGATATGGCCAGATGGAAGTAGTGGAAAACGCCGCTTATGAGAACGAAATGGTATTCCCTGTGGATCTCATCATAGACAAGCTCCAGGGTGTACATATGCTCCAATATGGTATTAAGGAAGACGCTTACCGTATCTATGGCAAGCAGCATGGCCATAGCGGAGGTGAGGGGCACGATCCGTTTGTAATCATGGCCGCAGTATTCCATGCAGAATATGTAGAAGGTGTAAAACATCAGGTTGGTGCCGGCCACGTAGAAAAGAAATCCTGTATGGGCAAGGATTGAGCCTAAGGCTTCATTACCCGTCGATACCGGCAGCCCCGAAAAGGCTATCAGAGTATTTGCAGCGACAGGGATGATGGTACACAACAGAAATGTGCGCACATACTTCGAGATAGGTTTTTTTGACTTGTATGCCAGGATCGTGCATATGACTATGCCGATCATGCAGGCGATCATGGAAACGATAAACACAAAGGTAGTCATGCTGCCATATCCCTCTCTTATCTTCTCTCTATCACATTATACACTACCTTGGGCAGTCGTGGGGAATAAAAAATAAGGCATGACAACAAGATATATGCTATAATCATGTGGATATTCCAGCATTAGAGATCAAAAACTGAGATTTACGGAAGGAGATCGATCGATATGTGGACAAGAAGCGAACTTAAGGAAAGAGGGAAAGAGGTATTTCAGGCAAATTACTGGGGCACTGTAGGGACACTGGTCCTGTATTCGCTGATCGTTGGCGGAGCGGCTGCAGCCTCTTCCTTTCTTATTGGAGTAGGACCCATAGCTGTAAGCCTTCTGGTGGTCAATATCATAGCAGTGGGACTGAAGAGATTCCTTATGAACAACAGGAACGGGGAGGCAGAGGTTTCCAATCTGTTCTCGGCATACAGCCAGAATTTCGGCAATGTACTGCTTACCATGTTCTTAAGAGATCTGTTTACTTCATTATGGACTCTGCTCCTTATCGTACCCGGTATCATCAAGTCGTATGAATACAGGATGATCCCCTTTATCCTTGCGGATGAGCCTGATATCGAGTATAAGGAGGCCTTTGAGAGATCAAAGCAGATGATGGACGGAGAGAAGATGAATGCATTCCTTCTGGATCTGTCCTTCCTGGGATGGTTCATACTGACAGGACTTACCTGCGGTATCCTGGCTATATTCTGGACAGAGCCCTACTATGAGCAGACATGCTGCGAGCTTTATTATGCACTGAAGGATAAGGCCGATAACGTTGTGGATACGGTAAGGATAGAGGATACGGCAGCAACCGGAGAGGTTTCAACTCAGGATGATGATGCTGACACCTTTGCCGAGAAGGCCGATCAGGCCGCATCCAGTTTTGATGCTGCATCCGATAAGGTTGTAGACAGCGTGGACGGTGTTGTAAGAGACGGTGCAAATTCCGCATACGAAAAGGTATCCGGAGTTATGGACAGTATCAGCGACAAGGCCAGTGATGTGGCCGGAGATATAAAGGATCATTTTGACAAAGACAAAGAGTGAAGGAAGAGGCGCTTAAGCAAAAAGTATTTCGTGTGATCGAGGTCGGATCCGTTGAGGATACGATCTCGAGAGCATACGACATAGTGAACCTGATGATCATAGTCGTCAATCTGTTTGTCAGCATCGCGCTGACCTTTGACGGCATCAGGGCCGGCTATAACAGTGTCCTTCTGGGGGTGGAGGCATTCACCATCGTCTTTTTCGCTGTGGATTATATCCTCAGGGTATGGACATCGGAATATCTGTATCCCGACAAGAAGAGACTTTGGGCGGCGTTGTGTTACATGTTCTCGGCAGTGGGTCTTGTGGATCTCCTGTCTTTTCTGCCTTTCTTATTCCCTATGATATCTCCCGTTGGGGCTGCTGCATTCAGACTTTTCCGGGTGATGAGGATCTTCAAGATATTCAGGATCAATGCCTATTATGATTCGTTGAACCTCATCTTCAGCGTCATACAGCACAAGAAGCAGCAGCTTTTGTCGGCACTTTTCATCATATTTGTCCTGATGATAGCTGCAAGCCTCTGCATGTATAATGTTGAACATGCGGCACAACCCGACGTGTTCAGGAATGCTCTGTCGGGGATCTGGTGGGCCGGGTCCACTCTGCTGACAGTGGGGTACGGCGACATATATCCCATAACTCCTCTGGGGCAGCTGTTTGGGACTGTCATAGCCTTTTTGGGAGTGGGAGTTGTAGCCATTCCTACGGGTATAATTTCCGCGGGATTCGTGGAGCAGTATGCATATGTACAGGGACTGGCCGACGAAGACAGGAAGAACGAAGTCAGATTCCTGCGTGTAGAGATAGAAGAGGGAGACAGCTGGAGCGGCAGGATGATATCGGATATCGATCTTCCGAAGAGTCTTGTGATCAGAGCTGTCTTAAGGGGAGATCAGGTCTTTCCTGCACGGCAGGACATGACCATACATGTTAAGGACAGACTTATAGTCGACGATGTGGTAGATGACAGGGATCATGTATCGGACAGATCCGATCCTTCCCTGAACAGGATAAAGATCAGCGGTGACAGCAAATGGACAGGAAAGAGGATAAAGGATCTGGACATATCCAGACAGAGCTATGTCCTCAGTATATTAAGATCCGGCAAGGAGGTCCGGCCGGAGGATGAGACCGTGTTGAAAAAAGGAGACGTATTGCTCATTTATTCCAAGATAAGAAAGACTATATTGCCCCTTATCATTCTGGCGGCATGCTTATACACCACCGGATGTACCAAGAGTGATCTTGCGGCCTGGAAGAGTGAGGATGTAAGCGAGACCACGGAGGCTTCCGAGGAGGTTTCGGCTGTTGCGGCCGCAGCTTCGGATGATGCTGCCTACGCAGATGAATCCGGGATCTTTGTGGGTGCTGCGGATCCCATGTTTAATGATGACGGGATCGATGCCCTTACATATGCCGATCCGGAATATGTAAGCAGAGCTCTCAGTATGGGAACCGCTGTGGTATCGACAGATAACGCCGCAACGGACGGCGGACTGTTTTCCGGAGGGGAGACCGTCACCGGAAATGAAGCGGAAGCGGCAGAGGATACGGTATCTGCCGATAATGCTGAAGAAGATACGGTATCTGCCGACAATGCTGAAGAGGATACGGAAGAGGAGGAAGATGTTCCTGCCGTTACGCCCTCCGGTTCAGGAAGGCTGGTGGTGATAGATGCAGGACATCAGTCCAAGGGTAATAACGAAAAGGAGCCCATAGGACCCGGAGCCAGCGAGATGAAGGCTAAGGTTGCGGGAGGTACCAGCGGAGTCGTGAGCGGCCTGGCCGAATATCAGCTGACCCTGCAGGTTGCGCTAAAACTGCAGCAGGAGCTTGAGAGCAGAGGATATCAGGTAATCATGGTACGTACCACTAATGACGTTAATATCAGCAATGCCGAGAGAGCCCAGATAGCAAACAATGCCGGAGCCAATGCCTTTATCAGGATACATGCCAACGGATCCACAAATTCCTCTGCAAGCGGAGCCATGACAATATGTCAGACTCCGTCGAATCCCTATAACGGAAATCTGGCTTCACAAAGCAAGGCCCTATCGTCCGCCGTTTTGAACGGTGTGGTTTCCACGACGGGATGTAAAAAAGAACGTGTGTGGGAAACGGATACCATGAGCGGTGTTAACTGGTGTCAGGTTCCCGTGACCATAATTGAGATGGGATATATGACCAATCCCAATGAGGACGCACTGATGGCTACGGATGACTATCAGTGGAAGATAGCTAAAGGAATAGCAAATGGCGTAGATGAATATTTACAGTAACGGTTTTCTTAAGATTTCTTTTGCAGCTCTTGCAGGCATCATGGCACTGTCGGCGCCGAAGGCCGTTTCGGGGTCCATAGCGGCAAGTGTGGACAGGTACTATGATGACCTGGGAGTGTATGATCTGAAGCTTACTTCAAAGCTTGGTTTCACTGATGAAGATATTGAAATACTGTCGGGATCGGACCGCATCGAAAGGGTGGATACCGAATTTGTCCTGCACCCTGAAGAAGAAGCAAAAGAGGCTGACGGTGAGCCTGCCATCGATTATGTAGGAACCTACAATACCCTCTATGTCTGGGTTGCCGGAGCAGGAGAGAGGATCTCGGTTACGGATGAGTACAGATCGCTGATAAACTCTGCCAGAGAGTATATAGAACTCTATGTGGAACCAAAAAGACTTGAGAAGAGAAGAGCGGATATAAAGGCTGAGCGAGAAGCCAGGATAGAGGAACTGAACAGAAGGATAGAGGATGAGGTGGTCTCCCTGAGAGAAGAGGCCGAAGCGGATCAGACAGATTTTGATGAGGATTACGAACGGGCCAAGGCGGGCTTTAAGGAAGAGCAGGAGAGTATAAATAAAGCAAAAAAAGCCATACAGGAGAGTGAAAGGAACGCCCAGTCTCTGGTTGAGGGCGAGAAGGATGAACTAAGGAAGGTCCTTGACGAGGTATACAGCAAATCAGTGGTGACTGCTGCAGATCTGAAACGAGCCCAGGGGATCTCAAGTCTGGTGTCGGGAAGTGAGAGCAGCTATCATGAGAAGTTTACCGACCAATGGGCGGAGCTTTCGGAGCTGGAGATCAAACTCCATGATCAGGAGACAGCTCTGGATGAGGAAAAGGAAAAGCATGATAAGGAGAACGCTGCCAGACTAAAGCAGGCGGAGGATCTGGAGAAGGAACTGAACGAGGAGATACTGGCCCTTCAGAAGGAGGGAGAGGTTGATACGGGACGATGGTCCATGGAGGACAGGAGCAGGCTGGATGGCTACAGCCAGTGTGTAAGCATCATGGATATAACAGACAGGATCCTGACTCCCACAGGCATCCTTATATACGTCCTTTCCCTGATAACTGAGACAGCTGCCGTATTTGGCATGATCAGGAGAAATAAGTACAACATAGAGGAAGGGCTGAGACAGGGACTTGATGAAGCGCGGACAAAGGCACATTTCGTAAAGGTGAGTACAGCGGCCTCTGCTCTGGGATCCCTGATCGGTATGGCCATAGGCCTGATAGTGATCCCCGTTGCTGCATCTTACGCCTATGCAGATCAATTCGTAATAGAGGGGATAGTACTTGATCCAAAGCCTCTGTGGGGCGCAGTGGGAGCAGCTGTCATGGTTCTTACGGCATTAGTGTCTTCAAATGTGAGCTATAACAGGCAGATCACAAAATGATATGATCCCAGGCTGCCAGGAGTATGGCATATGCACACTCCAGAGTACAAAGGAACCAGCCTGAGGTATCTCCCGTGACTCCTCCGAAATTCCTTGACGTGATGCCGCGGTACAGGGCAAAGAGAAGGAGGGTCGTGATAAAAACGGCAGCGGCTTTGGCATAGGAAATAAAAGCAATGCCGAAGGATGCGGCTAAAAGCTGTATCATAAGCAGAGTGAGGGTGGTCTTTTTTTGGGCAACGTTACTGAAGGTAAACAAAGTACCTTCTTTTTTTGCGCATTTCAGAGTTACGGTACTTATGGCAGTGACGATCCTTGCAAAGTAAAAGCCCAGGCACCAGAGAAGCAGGTTTTCCTTTATTCCCACGGATATCACCTCATAGGCAGAGGCAAGATATATCACTGTCAGGACAATGGCGTGTATTACGGCAAAGGCTCCGATGTGCGGGTCGCTCATTATCTCAAGCTTCTCTTCCTTAGACCTGTATGATGACAGGGCATCCTGAGTGTCCATGAAGCCGTCAAGATGGATGCCTCCCGTTATGATAAGAGGGAGCAGGACAAGGATTGCGGAAATAAAAAAGGGAGAAAAACCGAGGCTTGCAAGGAGGGTGCAGCAGGGATATGACACTGCTCCTATGACGATGCCTACAAGGGGAAAGAAAGCCATGACATACCGGATCTCATCATCCTTCCACTCGCCGCCGGGCATGGGTATCTTTGAATACATGGAGAAAGCTGCTGCCAATGATCTGAGCATTTTATCTGATCCTTTTCTTTGCTGAGTATACGACCTCAAATATCCTGTCGGACCTTCTGCCTATACCGATATTGAGGAGGGACAGCAGGCGGATATAGGCTTTTACGGTATCGGTGTATGTATTATACTGACAGTCCCTGAACACATCCTGAGTCACTACGATGATATCCTCGCATCTTTCATACAGAGCATCAAAATCCCCAAGGATCCTGTCTGCCGTTTTCTGCGCCAGGTCGAAAAGCAGCGGGACATCACCCGGAGGAAGGGGAGCATCCTTGGGAAAGAATTCGTTTGCTGCAAGATTTGTAAGATCCTCAAGAAGGATCACGCTGCCTTCTGTGTCTTCCTTTATACCGGAGATATCAACGCTCCTCTCTATGGTCACAAATCCCATGCCGCTTCTCCTGTCACGGTGCTTTCGGATGCGATCCGCCCCTGAGGGATCCGTCCCGTCCATGGTGGCCAGATAATATCTGTCCTTATTAAGGGACAGCACTTCCTGCTCGGCAAATTCCGATTTTCCCGAAGCGGCTCCTCCGGATATGAGCTCTATCATGAGGAACCTCCCATACTGTCGGCCACGCTGTCGGCCGCGCTGTCTTTAGATCCGTGATCAACGTATCTTTCTATGGAAAGGTCATCAAAGCGGGCCATCTTATCATAGACCTCCTTTGCCATATCAAGCATGGGGATCAGGGATACGGCACCGGTGCCTTCTCCTAACTTCAGCTTCGCATGTATGACAGGCTCGAAACCCAGGTCCTTATATATATATCCCATAGCCTGCTCCTGTCCCTGATGAGAAGGTATCATATATGAGACGGCCTCGGGCACAAGTCTTGATACTGCCAGGGCAGCGGAGGCTGTGATGACGCCATCTATGACTACCGGGATGCGGTGCATCGCTCCTCCGATGAAGATACCCATAAGGGAGGCTATGTCAAAGCCGCCCACATAACGGACAATGTCAGAGGCTTCCATGTCAAAGAGGCTGTACTTCGATATCGCTTCCGAGATCACTTCCTTCTTTCGCATGAAGGATGCATCATCCAGCCCCGAACCCCGGCCGGTGACAAGAGCAGGATCCAGCCGAAGGATGGAGGAAGCGACGGCAGCCGATGTGGTAGTATTGCCTATACCCAGCTCTCCCGTGCATATAAGCTTATAGCCGGCGTCATAGAGCTGCGCTGTAAGCTGAACTCCTGTATCCAGGGCTTTCAGGAATTCATCCTCCGACATGGCCGGCTCCTGAAGAAAGTCCTTTGTGGATCGGGCTATACATCTGTTAAGAAGCTTGTAATGATGATCGATCGCAGGAGTTAATCCATCATATTCCTCAATACCGTCGGCGCACGCGATACCTGTATCTACCGGAAGGGTATCGATGCCTGCATGGGCGGCCATGAGACATACGCAGGAGAGACCGCGGGACATACTGTCTGCAACCTGGCGTGTCACGGCGGATGGGGCCTGGGCCACACCTCTTGAGACGATACCGTTGTCGGCGCACATGATCACACATATCCTTTTTGATATGTCTGGCCTGACATCATCCTGCATACCGCATATCCGGGAAATGATGTCTTCAAAAGCCCCCAGCCCCTTAAGAGGCTTGGCTATGTCATCCCATATTTCACGGGATCTGTTCTCTGCTTCATGGGAGAAGGCCGGGATATTGTAATCGGGAAGTCTGATCATATCTTAAGTTCCTCTGCTATACCGTTGTATATCCGGATGAGTGAACCTGCCCTCTTTGTGAGCTCGCACATGAGCCTGCCCGTGATCTCACGGCTTCTTTCCTGATCTTTGTCTCCGGGTATTATGCCGCAGCCGGTTTCGTCGCAGACAATAACAGTATCGGGATTCTTATCGATGTGATCAAGGATCGGACGGCATGGATCCATACCGTTTTTCACAGCATTGTAAACAAAGCTTTCAAGGTGGTAGAGGACTGCATGATCATCAAGTCTTTCTGCTATCTTCATGGGATCATCCGAGGACATGTCCAGTATGTCCTCCATCCGGTATCCCAGAGTATCCGTCACATATTCTTTTTTGCCGTTATATCTTCCGCCTGTTATTATCTTCATATCCAAGATTATAGCATGATGACAAAAGCTCTGGTATCATGTAAAGGAGAAGCCGTTTTCCGACGGGAGGTATGTGTTTATGAAGATACTGTTTCTTGAATGCAATATGGGAGTTGCGGGCGACATGCTTGCATCGGCTCTTTACGATATGCTGGATGAGGATGGTAAAAAGGTTTTTCTTCAGCGGGCTTCAAAGCTTAAGGACATAGGGATAGATATCATCCCGGAGGGGGCCAGGAAGTGCGGTATCACCGGGACTCACATCAGGGTTCTGTGCCAGGGTGAAGAAGAGCATTCCATGGATGTCCATGACCATCATCATGACCACCCTCATGATCATGATCATATGCACGACCATGACCACCCGCATGATCATGACCACGACCATCATCACGACCAGGAACATGATCACGACCACGACCATCATCACGACCATAACCACCCGCATGAG
>CAMOIV010000032.1 GCA_946616305.1 uncultured Lachnospiraceae bacterium
TCTTTTTCGATTGCCCGGTTTTGAACCATAAGCCCGAGTGTGATACAATGTCATCTGTTTTGAGTAAACCGGGAGTTATCGATACATGCGCAGCAGGGATTGGTTTAAGAAAGGGCTGGTAGACGGTATCCCGATCTCCATGGGATATCTGGCAGTTGCCTTTACACTTGGAATAGCGGCAAAGAACATAAACATGACATGGCTGCAGAGCTTTTTCATGTCCTTTGGCATGCTTGCATCTGCAGGAGAATATGCTGCAATCCTCCTTATAGGATCCGGCGCGGGTATCATCGAGATGGTTACGACTACCATAGTCATAAACATGAGATACTTTCTCATGAGCTGTTCTCTTTCACAGAAGATTAAAAGCGATGCTCCGGCATGGAAGAGGTGTTTACTGGCGTGGTTTGTCACGGACGAACTTTTCGGCATATCAAGTAATGTTAAAGGACATCTGGATCCGGTATATACATACGGAGCCGGGATAGTGGCATCCTTCGGATGGTGCCTTGGAACTGTCATCGGAGTATTGGTTGGAAACATACTTCCCCCAAGGCTTGCATCGGCCATGAGCGTAGCATTGTACGGCATGTTTCTGGCAATCATAATACCTCCGGCAAAGAAAAGCCCTTTTATGGCTGCCCTGGTCACCATATCCATGATATTTAGCTGGGTCTTTACGGCACTTCCCTATCTGAGTATGATATCCGACGGCTTCAAGGTCATCATACTTACCATACTGATAGCGGGTATTGCGGCCTTTTTAAGACCCGTTGATGAGAACGGCGAAAGCATCAAAAAGAGAGCAGGAGGGGAGGGCACATTATGAAAGGTTCCGCGGGTGTATATGCTTCACTGCTTATAATGACTGTTACCATATATCTGATAAGACTCATACCCTTTGTGCTTTTCAGGAGAGAGATAAAGAATGTCCACATCAGATCATTCCTTTATTATGTGCCATATGTGACCCTGGCTGTGATGACCTTTCCTGCCATCATAGGAGCTACTTCCTCACCGGTATCCGGTGTCATAGCCCTGCTGGTGGGAGTTGTGGCAGCCATTGTTTCGGGGGACCTCTTTACGGTTGCAATCAGTGCGTGTGTTGCTGTATTCTTAAGTGAGTTGTTTTTGATATGAATCGAGGGAGAAAATGAAAAATCTGTTATGGAACATCCTGCTGATAGTGATAGGTATCATTTTGATACTTTTCCCGGCAAGGACCATAGATATAACCATAGAGGTCATAGGCATAATCCTGTTATTATGCGGTGTGGTAGGGCTTGTGCTTGGCATCAAGGGTCAGGGAGCCTACAGGGTATATACTCTGTCCGGGACGGCAGTTGCCATAGCAGCCGGGATAATCTTTCTGGTGCAGCCCTCATTTGTAAGAGCTTTTCTGCCTATGCTTATGGGCATAGCCATACTCCTTTCGGGGGTCCTTAACATCGGTACGGCCTTCAGCCAGAAAAGGGCCGGAGCACCCAAGTGGCCCATGTCCCTGGTGATATCCATCATAACCGTCATCCTCGGAGTGCTGATACTTATGAACCTGGATTATACGGCGGATATCATGATAATACTTATAGGCTTCATCTTTGTGTTTAACGGAACATCGATGCTGATCATGAAATTATTGAACAAGGTTTGATATATGGTGGCGGAATGAAGAATTATATCAAGATAGCAAGACCCGATCACTGGGTCAAGAACATATTCATTATACCCGGACTTGCCGTGGGATTTCTGCTGGTAGGCATTGATTCCATACCGGACATAGTCATCAGGTTCATACTCGGCTTTATAGCCACCTGTATGATAGCCTCGGCCAATTACGTTATTAACGAATGGCTTGATGCCGAATTCGACAAATACCATCCCACAAAGAAATACAGGCCTGTGGTATCGGAGAACATGAAGTTCTCTCTTGTTATGGTGGAATATGCAGCGCTTGCGGCCATCGGTCTTATCATATCATGGTTCATAAACAGGAATTTCTTCTTCACGGAGCTGTGGCTTTTGGTGATGGGTATCCTGTATAACGTTAAGCCTGTGAGGACCAAGGATATACCTTATCTCGATGTCATAACGGAATCGGTGAACAACATGATACGTCTGCTCCTTGGGTGGTTCTGCGTGACTGCCAGCCAGCTTCCTCCGGGCAGTATACTACTTGGATACTGGATGGGAGGAGCCTTCCTTATGGGCATCAAGAGATTTGCGGAGTACCGTATGATAGGAGATCCCAAGGTGGCAGGCCTTTACAGGAAGTCCTTTGAGAGGTACAACGAGCAGAAGCTGTTATGCTCCAGCATGTTTTATGCTTTCTGTTCCACCTTCTGCATGGGTATATTCCTCATAAAATACAGACTGGAATACGTGCTTGCCATGCCCGCACTGTTCCTGCTTTTTGTTTATTACCTTTATATCGCATATAAGGAAGATTCGGCAGTGCAGAAGCCTGAGAAGCTGTATAAGGAAAAGAAACTCATGCTCTTTGTGCTTTTCATCGTAGTGCTTTTTATTATCCTGACCTTTGTGAACATACCGGCACTGAAGCTTTTCGGGGATCCGTTCCTTATAGATATCTGATTCCTTAAGACTGTTTGGAAGACTGTAAACCATCGACGGTAAACTGACGATATGGAGAGAAATGATATGGACAAGAAAAAGATAATGCTATTCTATCCCCCGGGACCCATGTTTCAGAGAGGAGAGGACAGATGCCAGCAGAATGTGGACGAGGGCTCGGCACAGGCCATGAGAGCCTGCAACGATCTGGGCTATGCCGCAGCGGTTCTTCTTAAAAGGGATTATGAAGTAAGACTCCGTGATTTCCAGACCGAGCTTCGGACCATGGATGAGATGTATAAGGAGATGGAGGAGTTTGGGCCTGACATGATCATGATGAGCACCACCAATACCACGGTGTTCGATGATATCAAGATCATGAACGAATTAAAGAGCAGGCTCTCCTGTATCAATGTATTAAAGGGAGCCATATTCTATGATCCCGAGCAGGCCATGCTGGATCTTCTGGATCTTACACAGATCGATTATCTCATAGGAGGTGAGGTTGATTTTGCCATCGGAGAGGTAGCGGACTATGCCTTTAAGGGAGAAGGGAAGATCGAGGAGGTCGATAACATCCTCTACAAGGGAGAAGACGGTAAGTTTATCTCCACCAGGTTCCATGTGTGGGGACAGGATCTTGACGCCCAGCCCTTCCCGGCAAGACAGCTGATGAACAATGCCCTGTACACAAGGCCCGATACCGATGCACCCATGGCAACGATACAGACAGCGAGAGGATGCCCCTCAAGCTGTGTGTTCTGTCTGACTCCCGGTATATCCGGAAAATGCGTCAGATTCAGGAGTCCCGAAAATGTCATGGCGGAGCTTACGGAATGCTATGAGAAATACGGTATAAAGGATTTCTTCTTTAAAGCAGATACCTTCACCATCAATGCCGAATGGGTAAAGAAGCTCTGTGAGATGATCATTGATTCACCCCTCTATGGTAATATCCATTTCACAGCCAATTCAAGGGTTAATCCCCTGAAGAAGGAAACACTGGAGCTTATGAAGAAGGCGGGCTGTTTCCTTGTGGCCTTCGGCTTTGAGTCAGGAAGCGATGAAATATTGAAGGCCATACATAAGGGAGCCACTGTGGAGCAGAACTTAAGGGCTGCCCAGTGGTGTCACGAGGTGGGGCTTCCCTTCTGGGGATTCTTTGTCATAGGGTTCCCTTGGGAGAACAGGGAGCATATCATGGAAACGAAGAGGCTGATCCACAAGGCCGATCCGGACTTCATAGAGATAACCATAGCTCTGCCCTATTACGGGACACCCCTATATGAGACCTGTAAGGAGGAGAACCTTCTTGCGGACAACGTACTGGGAAGTGATTTCTTCCATTCAAGCATGACGGGGACAAAGTATCTGACCATGGATGAAGTCATGAAGCTGAGAAGGAACATACTGCTTGGCTTCTACTTAAGACCCAAGTATATATTCAGAAAAATGGGCGAGTGCATAACCCACCCTTCCGTATTCCTTAATTATTGCAAATACGGGATAAAACTGGTTGTCAATCTGTTCAAATGAGCCGATATCCTTATATGAAACGAAGTCATGGTCACAGACCGGCGGACCGGGAGTATGAGGCATAATGATGTATGAAGAGCTGTATAAAAGATTATCTGATCATGATCTGATCATATTTGATATGGACGGCACTTTATATTTCCAGACAGGCATGAGGATAAGGATGGCACTCAGACTTATCCGGCATGCTCTCACCACAAAAAGAGGCATCAGGGACCTTAAGGCCATACTCGAATACAGAAAGCTTCGGGAGCAGTGGGACAGCCTTGAGAAGATGGATGACAATGAGCTTTACGACAAAGTAGGGGAAAAGTACGACATCCATCCCGAAGAGGTGGCAATGGTGGTAAATGAGTGGATGTTTGACAATCCCATGGATGTAGTAAGGGAGTGCAGGGACAGGAAGCTGGTGGACATCATAGACCGTTTAAGAGGCCAGGGTAAGAAGATCTGTATTTATTCCGATTATCCCACTGAGGACAAGGCATATGCCATTGGACTTGAGGCCGATATCAGACAGTATTACTGCGGTCAGGAGGAGATAAAGACCATGAAGCCCAACCCCTCCGGCCTGTTCCGCATTATGAGTGACTATCCCGAAATACCCAAAGAAAAGGTCATACTGGTAGGTGACAGAGCCGACAGGGACAAACAGGCTGCCGACAATGCCGGTATACATTCCATCATCCTCAAAAGATTCAAGATCTTAAGATGAATCCGGGGGTTCTTTTTTTTACCATTCCATCCGATATAAAAGAATAGAAACGGATTTTCGTTGTTTTTTCAAGGAGGAAAAGGATCATGGTAGATTTCAATTCAAGCATTTACAATTCAAAGGCTTATCAAAGCCAGAGTATTACAGATCCCGCATTAAACAGGGAAAAGAATAACAAAGTGTCTGCCGATGACAAGGCCGGCACGGAGACCGGGGCTCCCTTCTATGGCAAGAAGGATCAGGGAGTTGTCTATGACAAGTCCACCATACTGCAGAGCATGGTTGAGGACCTTACGCCTGTATCTTCGGCATACGGCAAGACTGTAGGAAAGCCTGAACTTTCAGAAAAGGCTCAGAAGTATTATGAGTCTCTTAAAGCTAAATTCGGGGATATGGATTTTGTCCTTGTTTCCAAGGATATGAAGAATGCCGCACAGCAGAATGCCGCAAGCTATGCCAATCCCGATAAGATGGTGGTGCTGATCAGCGAGGAAGAGGTAGAGAAGATGGCTTCCGACCCCAACTTCAGGAGCAAGTATGAAGGCATCATCCAGATGGCAAAGGAAGGCATATCTGCCCTGAAGGACAGCTTCGGCAACAATGATGACGTTAAGGGCTACGGTGTCCAGATAGACGATAAGGGTAATGCTTCTTACTTTGCGGTTGTAAAGAGAGCCAATGACCTGCAGGCTGAGCGTATCAAAGAAGGAAGAGAAGAGAGAAGGGCTGAAGCAAAGAAGGAAGCCAAAGAGGAGCAGCAGGAGAAGCTTAAGGACATAACGAACGCCAGAAACGAGAGGATAAGGGAAGCCTACGGAGAGCAGGAAGACTTCGGATATGACATTATCCGTGCATCATCCATAGACGAGCTGATAGAGAATGTTTCGGCATATTTCGGAAAAGGTGATGCAAATGCAGGAGCTCCTCTGGGACAGAGCATAGATTTCATGGCATAAGATGCATAAAGTGATATAATATCACTTATGTACAGATCGACTTTATGCTATATAAGATGCAATAACAGAATACTGATGCTCTTCCGCGATAAAAAAGAAGCGGATATAAACAAGGGCAAATGGATAGGAGTAGGAGGCAAGTTTAAGGACGGCGAGCAGGCCGGAAACTGTCTTAGACGGGAAGTCAGAGAAGAGACAGGCCTTGAACCTGCTTCCTTTGCGTTTCGCGGGATCATACTTTTCAGGGATATCCCGGAGGATGGATGCGAGGTATGTGAAGAAATGTATCTCTACACTGCGGATATCAGTGAAGAAGAAGCTTCGCATATTTGCTCCTGTGATGAGGGTACATTAAGGTTCATACCGGAGGATGGGATAATGGACCTGCCCCTATGGGAGGGAGACAGGGTATTTCTCAGGGATATCCTTGAGGACAGGAAAAGGATATCCTATGAACTGACATATAAAAAAGGAAAGCTGGCGGATGTTAAGAAAACAGGCGTGAGAAATGTGATCTTTGATCTGGACGGAACAGTTTCCGATTCGGGAGAGGGGATCATGAGATCTGCGGCCTACGCTCTTAATGCCTTCGGATTTGAAGTGTCCGACTACCGGGAGCTTTCTTTTTTTGTGGGACCGCCTCTTTTATATACCTTTACGAAAATGTACGGGGTTTCCGAGGATAAGGCAAGGAAGATGATAGAGAAATACCGCGAACGCTATAATGACATCGGTGCCTATGAGAACGAACTGTATCCCGGAGTGAAGGAATGCCTTATAAAGCTTAGGGAGGAAGGATATACCATAGCACTCGGTTCATCAAAGCCTGAACACATGTGCAGGAAGATACTTGAGCATTTTGGTATACTCGATCTTTTTGATGAAGTAACGGGATCCACACCGGACGGAGCCATAGATTCCAAGAGCGAGGTCCTCTGCGAGCTTATCCGCAGGAGAGGGGATGATCCCCGCTTTCTTGCAGAGTCAGTTCTCGTTGGTGATACCCATTTTGATGTGGACGGGGCTATGGATATCGGTATGTCCTGCATCGGAGTATCCTTCGGATACGGAGAGGCCGGAGAGCTTAAAGATCTCGGTGCTGTGGCGGTTGCGGACTCTTTTGAGGAGATATATGACATAGTGACCGGATTGTAAGATAAGGTGATAGATGATAAAATCTTAACTGTTTGTATGGACTTGCAGCATACGGATATTAAGGGTTAATGACAGGCAGCAGTACAGGGGATAAACACTGTATGGGGAAGAAAAACAAAACAGAGTTCGGATGCAAACAGATCCAGCCCATGATACCGGGATATCTGGATGAAACGCTGGATATGGACTCCGCCAGGATCTTTACGGAGCATGTTAAAAAATGCGCTGTATGCAGAGACGAGCTGGAGATAAGCTACCTGCTTAAATTCGGCATAGAGAAGGTTGAGAGGGGAGAGACCATAAACCTTACGGAGGATCTGGACAGTATGATCAGTGATACGGAGGAGACCATGATGAGGCTCACTCAGTTTCACACTGCAGTCAAGCTCATAGAGGGAACTGCCGTATTCATGCTCTGCGTCTGCATCCTGCTTTTGTATATATAGGTGAGACATGAGGGAAAAGATACTTCTTATTGACGGGCACAGCATGCTGAACAGAGGCTATTACGGTCTGCCGCTTCTGACTAACAGCAAGGGAGTACATACCAACGCGGTGCTTGGATTTCTCAATATAATGTTCAAGGTGATCAACGAGGAACAGCCGGATTATCTGACTGTTGCCTTTGATGAGCATGCCCCTACTTTCAGGCATGAGATGTATGAGGCCTACAAGGGGACCAGACATGCCATGCCCGATGAACTGAAAGAACAGGTGCCTCTCATAAAGGAGGTGCTCTCTTCCATGGGCATAAGGATCATCTCGAAGAGCGGTATCGAGGCGGATGACATCATAGGAACCATAAGCCGCATCGCCATAAGGGATCAGAAGGATGCGGTGATCCTGTCCGGTGACAGGGATCTGCTGCAGCTTGTCAATGCAGACAGCGTAAAACTCAGACTTCCTCATACCTCTAAAGGTGTGACTACGGTTGATATATTCTATGCCTCGGATGTTATGGAAAAATACGGAGTAACTCCTGAGGGTATCATAGAACTGAAGGCGCTTATGGGTGACTCTTCGGATAATATCCCCGGAGTACCGAAGATAGGCGAGAAGACAGGGGTATCTCTTATCTCCCAGTACGGTAATATAGAAAATCTGAAAGAGCATCTGTCCGAGATAACCAGAAAGTCCGTAAGAGAAACCCTCGAAGAGCATTTTGACATGGCCGAGCTTTCGAAAAAACTTGCCACAATAGATGTGAATGCGGATATCGATTTTGACTGGGAGGGTGCGAAGGCCGACAACATATTCAACCCCGATTCCTATGAAAAGATAAGCGAACTGGAGCTTAAGAGTCTGTACAGATATTTCGATGCGAATGTGGCGGATGCCGTTAATGAAGCAAAGAAGCATGCTTATACGGAAGTGTCTGACAGATCACGTGCCGGGGAAGTGTTCAACGAGCTTGCAAGATGCTCCCATGCCGGGATCAGCTATGACAGTGAGGCTTTTTATGCAGTGTGCGGTGAAGACGGATCCTACAGGATAGCCTTGGGCGGCGAGGTGGATATCCCATACCTTAAGGAGTGCATAGGATCCCTCCTTACGGAAGGAGAGGGGATATATTACACCATGGATATCAAATCCTCTCTGAGATACATCCCCATAGGATACAGCAGGAAGCTCCGCGATCTGCTTCTCATGGATTATCTGCTCAACCCTTTGATAGATGATTACGGAGTACCAGGGGAAGCCGGTGAGAGAGCGTATATGGCATTTAAGGAAGGACCATCGGCATATGAGAAGATAGTTGAACTTGGGATGGAGAGCCTTTTTGAAGATATAGAGATGCCTTTGTCCTTCGTGCTTTATGATATGGAGCAGCAGGGAATAAGAGCCTCAAGGGAGGAACTTCAGGCTATCTCCGCCCTTCTTGATAAGGAGATTAAGACACTGGAGGATGATATCTATCGGGAAGCAGGGGAGAAGTTCAATATCAATTCCCCGAAACAGTTAGGTGAGATATTATTCGGCAGGATGGGACTTCCCGGAGGGAAGAAGACCAAAAGCGGTTATTCCACTGCAGCGGATGTGTTGGAAAAACTGGCCGGTGACGTACCGCTCGTTGCCAGGGTGCTGGAGTACAGAAGTGTATACAAGCTCAAGAATACCTACACAGACCCCCTTGCGGAATATATAGATGAAGGCGGAAGGATCCATTCCACCTTTAACCAGACAGTCACTGCCACGGGAAGACTGTCCTCTGCAGATCCCAATCTGCAGAACATACCCATAAGGACTGAAAGAGGAAGGGAATTAAGACGGGTGTTCATCCCTAAAGAGGGTTATACCTTTACGGATGCGGATTATTCCCAGATAGAGCTTCGGATTCTGGCGGCGCTTTCTCAGGATGAGAGACTTATAGAAGCCTTCAGGATGGGGCAGGATATCCACAGGAGCACTGCCTCCCATGTATTCCATGTGCCCTACGATGAGGTGACACCTCAGATGAGAAGGAATGCAAAGGCGGTTAATTTCGGGATCGTTTACGGGATAAGCTCCTTTGGCCTGTCAGAGAATCTATCCATATCAAGGGCAGAGGCAAAGGATTATATAGAGCAGTATTTCCTGACCTTCCCGAAGGTAAAGCAGTATCTTGACCGGCTTGTGGAGAGTGCTAAGGAGACCGGGGCAGCGGTTACTTATTTCAACAGGAGACGTGCCATACCCGAGCTTAAGGATCAAAACTTCATGAAGAGACAGTTCGGCGAGAGAGTGGCCATGAACATGCCTATCCAGGGAACTGCCGCCGACATCATGAAAAAGGCCATGGTAAGTGTTTACGATATGATAAGGCAGAAGGGATTGGCTTCACGGCTCATACTGCAGATACATGACGAACTGCTCATAGAGACTGCTCCCGGAGAAGAGGAAGCGGTTTGCGAGGTGCTTAAAAAGGGTATGATGGAGGCCTGTGATCTGGCCGTTCCCCTTGAGATCGACATCAATACCGGAAAAGATTTCTATGAAGCACACTGAGGGCACACATTTCATAGGCATAACAGGCGGCGTCGGAGCAGGGAAGAGCAGGGTTTTAAGATACCTTAAGGAGACTGTTTCCTGTCGTATCATCTATGCGGACGAAGAGGCCTTGAAATTCTATGTGCCCGGCAATGATATTTTTGGTAAAATCATAGAGGCAGTGGGAGAGGATGTCCTGGACGGTGCCGGGGGCATCGACAAAAGGAAGATGGCAGCCAAGATATTCTCCGATGACAAGCTGCTCCAAAGGGTCAATGACATAGTCCATCCTGCGGTAAGGGATGTGATAATCAGGACAATGGATGAAGCAAGAGCCCTGGGTGATAAGGATTTTCTCTTTGTGGAGGCTGCACTCCTTATAGAGTGCGGTTATGAGAGCATACTGGATGAACTGTGGTATGTATATGCCTCGGAGGATACAAGGCGCAGGAGACTAAAGGAAAGCAGAGGGTATACCGACGGGAAGATAGACGGGATATTTGCTTCCCAGCTTGCGGAGGACGAGTACAGAAAGCATTGCCATCGGGTGATAGACAATGATTCCTCCATCGAGGTCATGCAGGATTCGGTGGATGGTATACTTAAGGAGTATTTGGGATGAGATTTCTTATTATCGGAGCGGGACCGGCAGGCCTTACGGTCGCCAACCGGCTGCTTGATAAGGGTATAGATGATTTTACGGTACTTGAGGCCCAGCATGAAGCCGGCGGACTGTGCAGATCGGCCGAGGTGGACGGATATCCTTTGGATATATCCGGAGGCCATTTCATAGATGTTAGGCGTCCAAAGGTCAATGAATTCCTGTTCAGATTCATGAAGGATGATGAATGGAACAGCTATGACAGGGTTACAAAGATAAGGCTTGGAGAGCAAAGGATCGATTATCCTTTTGAAGCCAATATCTGGCAGCTTGATGTGGATTCCGAGGTGGAGCATCTGATGGCCATAGCAAAGGCCGGATGCAATACGGGGGCAGCGGAACCTGAAAACTTCAGGGAATGGATAACCTGGAAGCTTGGAGAGCGTATAGCGGAGGAATACATGCTGCCGTACAACGAAAAGATCTTTTCAGTGGATCTTGAGACCCTTGGCACCTATTGGATGAACAAGCTTCCCAATGTTTCATTTGAAGATACCTTAAGATCCTGCCTGCTGAAGGAGCCCTACGGTTCTCTTCCCGGCCATGCAAAGTTCTATTATCCCAAAAAACACGGGTCGGGAGAATTGTGGCTGAGACTTGCCGACAGGGTGAAGGATCATATCGTGTATGATACGCCGGCATTAAGCATAGACCTTGAGAGCAGAAGAGTTAATGACATAAGCGGTGCTGAGGTTGTGATCAATACGGCACCCTGGACTTCTTTTGACCGTATAGAGGGAGCATCGGATGGATTCATGGAGGCAGTCGGCAGGCTGCAGTACTCCTCCATAGTCGTAAAGTACCTGCCGGATGTGGAGGATGAGGCTGTGAACTGGGAGTATTTCCCTGACAGGAGCATAGATCATCACCGCATACTGTACAGAAATACTTTTGCTGAAGGATCAAAAGGCTCATGGGCCGAGATCAATAAAAAGAGATATGACCCCTCAGAGGGTGATACGGCGTTTGAAACGGAATATGCATATCCGCTGAATACCATCGATAAGCCCGAAGCCGTTTGTGCTATCCTTAAAGAAGCGGGAGAGCATGATATTTACGGCCTTGGAAGATGGGGAGAGTGGGAGCATTACAATTCCGATCTTGTGGTGGAGCTTGCAATGGATCTTACGGATAAGCTTATTGGAAGGTAGATGGGAGCGAGGATAAGATGGCTGAAAGAAGAAATGCGTCGGATAACAGGAAATACCCGGGACAGCTGGTCTACGGTCTGGATATAGGCACAAGGAGCATAGTCGGTACCGTAGGTTATATGTACGACAAGACCTTTCATGTGGTAGCCATAGAGAGCAAGCCTCATGAGACCAGGGCCATGCTGGACGGTCAGATCCACAGCATAGCCGATGTTGCAGAATCCATCACGGAGGTTACCAGCAAGCTTCAAAGGAAGATAGGACGTCCTCTCGGAGAGGTCTGCATAGCTGCGGCCGGAAGAGTGCTCCGCACAGTCACCGTGCATGTTGAGCAGCAGCTGGAGGAGGAAGTGGATATAAACTCCGAGCATGTTTATTCTCTTGAACTTCTGGGTGCCCAGAGAGCATATGAGAAATTCGTTGCGGAGAGTACTCTGAATATTAAATTCTATTGTGTAGGCTATACCGTACAGAGGTATTATCTGAACAAATACCCCATGTCCGACCTTATCGACCATAAAGGCAACGAGATCGGAGCAGATGTTATAGCCACATTCCTGCCGGATGAGGTTGTGGACGGATTGTATAAGGCAGTGGATATGTCGGGACTGCACGTCGCCGATATGACTCTGGAGCCCATAGCAGCCATGGAGGTTGCCATACCACAGAATTTCAGGATGCTGAACCTGGCTCTGGTGGACGTGGGAGCGGGAACAAGTGATATCTCCATAACCAGAGACGAGTCCATAGTGGCTTACGGGATGATACCCAGCGCGGGAGACGAGATCACTGAGGTTATAGCCAAGCATTATCTGACGGATTTCGATCAGTCGGAGTACATCAAGTTCGCCTCTTCCGATGACGGCGATGCGAAAGAGATCAAATTCACGGATATCATGGGACTTGAGCAGACCACAACTGCCGAAGAGGTCGGAGAGATAATAGCCCCCACCATCAAGACCATCACCAGAGAGATATCGGACCAGATAAAGAAGCTTAACGGAGGCAAACCCGTATCCGCTATATTTGTGGTTGGCGGAGGCGGAAAGGCCAGGGGCTTTACCGACAGCCTCGCGGATGAGATGGGCATAGACCGCACCCGTGTGGCAGTAAGGGGGAAGGATGTGCTGAAATCCGTAGATTTCAAGGATAATTCGCTTCCCGAGGATTCACTGCTTGTGACACCTATAGGCATATGTCTTAATTTCTTCCATCAGAAGAATAATTTCATCTTCATATCCTTCAACGGGGTCCAGTATAAGCTTTATGACAATGCAAAGCTTAAGATAATGGATGCCGCCATACAGGCGGGAGTGCCTAATGCTGATCTGTTCCCCAAGAGAGGAGAAGAGGTAGCCTATACCATAAACGGAAACAAGAGAGTGGTGAGAGGAGAGATGGGAGAAGGTGCCGTTATCAAATTGAACGGTGACGGTGCATCCCTCAATTCACTCATCAAGGCCGGCGACATCATAGAGCTGGAGCCCTCAACAGCCGGAGAGGGAGCGCATATCGCCATTAATGAGCTTCCGGAGTTCAAGGATTCCCTGAAGGTGATACTGAACGGCAATGAAGTGGTGATCCCCAAATATGCAGAGGTAAACGGTTCGCTCCAGAGCGGTTATTATGAGATACAGAACGGCGATGAAGTCATAATGCGGGACTATGTGACGCTTAAACAGCTCCTTGAATTCCTGGATGTCAGACCTGCTAAGGATACGGAAGTGATGATCAATCATATCGTAGGCGGCATGGATTCCAAGGTCTATGAGAACTTCGCAGTGGATCTTCTGATCGACGACTCTCCTGCAGAGGAATACGAGCATGAGGAAGCGGAGGAGGAAGAGGCTGCAGGTGAAAACGCAGAAGACAATGCAAAGGCTGAGGATTCTCACACCGAAAAGACAGCGGCGGATACAGGAGAGGCCGGGAGTGATGCCGGTGGCGCGGCCACAGGAGATACTGCCGATAATACAGGAACTGCCAAGGATGCCGATGCTGTAAAGGATGATAAGGCTGCCGGGGATACACCTGCTGCAACAGAAGCCGGACCCACAGATGCAGGGAAGGGCGTAACAATACCGGCAGGTGGAGACAAAAAGCCTGATAACAGTGTACAGGATAAAGCAGCTGAAAGCTTCACAACAGGTTCTCAGACCGTTAAGCCTCAAACGGAAAAAAGTGCCACAGACAATAAGGTGCAGACGGTGCAGAGCGGGGCAGATGTTAAGATGTCCGATAGTAAGGACAGCAATACAGGAGACACCAAGGCTGAAAAGCCTGCGGATCCCACAGCCATATCCGTGACAGTCAATGATAAGGCAGTTACCCTTACGGGAAAGAAGGATTACGTCTTCGTGGATGTATTTGATAAGATCGACTTTGACCTTACAAAGCCTCACGGTAAAATGGTCATAACCAAGCTCAATGGCATGAAGGCTGAGTACTCGGCTTTCATCCATAACGGCGACAGACTGGATGTCTACTGGGAGACCTGACCATGAGATTCTGTAATATCGCCAGCGGAAGCTCGGGAAACTGCACATATATAGGAGATGAAGGGACGCATCTGCTTGTGGATGCAGGTATTTCGGGAAAGAGGATCGAGGCCGGATTAAATGACATAGACCTTACGACTTCCGACATGGCGGGTATACTGATAACCCATGAGCATACCGATCATATCGGAGGACTGGCGGTGGTTGCGGGAAGATACGGGATCCCCATTTATGCGACACGGGGAACGATAGATGCCATAAAAAAATACCCAAGGTTTGACCGGATACCGGATGAGCTCTATCATACGGTGAAAGCCGATGAGAGCTTCAGGATAGGAGATTTCGATATAACCCCTGCCGCCATATCCCATGATGCTGCGGAGCCGGTGGCTTATTCCTTTCAGAACGGTAAAAAAAGGGCATCCATTGCGACTGATCTTGGGATATATGACGATAAGCTGGTAGATATCATGAAGGACAGTGACATATTGATGCTGGAGGCTAATCACGACCTCAGGATGCTTGAGGCCGGCCCCTATCCCTACAGACTGAAAAAAAGGATCATGGGGAGAGAGGGACACCTGTCCAATGATCTTTGCGGAAAGCTTCTTGTGGATCTATTGTCCGACAGGCTGCAGAAGGTGGTGCTGGGACATCTCTCCAAGGAAAACAATCTTACTGAACTCGCATACGAGACGGTACGTCTGGAGGTCACCATGTCAAGGGACGAATCCAGATGGAGGGATCTTAATGTAATAGTTGCAAAAAGAGATGAAAGAACGGAGTGTTTTGAGGTATGAAAAGAGCGATAATCACGGTGGTCGGACATGACAGTGTAGGTATCATAGCGAAGGTCTGTACCTATCTTGCTGATAATAACATCAATATACTTGATATCAGCCAGACAATAGTAGGCGGTTATTTCAACATGATGATGATCGCCGACCTCTCCGATAAAAAGAAGCATTTTATCGAGATATCCGAGGAACTGGAAAAGCTTGGAGAGGATATAGGGGTTGCGATCAAGATCCAGAGAGAAGAGATCTTCGATAAGATGCACCGTATCTGAGGACTTACCCGTCAGGATCATCAGGAGTACAGGAAGAAGAATATGATTAATCTTAGTGAGGTCAAAGAGACCAATGACATGATCCAGAAGGAAAATCTGGATGTTAGGACCATAACCATGGGCATATCCCTTACGGACTGCATTGATTCGGATACAGACAGACTGTGCGAGGGTATATATGACAAGATCACGGACAGGGCAAAGGACCTTGTCAAAACAGGTGAGAGTATAGAAGCCGAATTCGGAGTACCCATAGTAAACAAGAGGATCTCCGTTACTCCCATCGGACTTATAGGAGCATCTGCCTGCAGAACGGAAGAGGACTTCGTAAAGATCGCCAAGACTCTTGACAGGGCAGCCGATGCAACAGGGGTGAATTTCATCGGAGGCTTCAGTGCCCTTGTCGCAAAGGGAATGACTGAAAAGGAGAGTCTCCTTATCAGATCCATACCCGCAGCATTGAAAGAAACAAATAGAGTGATGTCCTCTGTTGTGGCCGCATCCACAAGAAGCGGCATCAATATGGATGCTGTCCGACTGATGGGACAGATTATACTTAAGACTGCAGAAGAAACAAAGGACAATGATTCCATAGGCTGCACCAAACTTGTGGTACTCTGTAACGCTCCGGATGACAATCCCTTCATGGCAGGGGCATTGCACGGAGTGACAGAGGGAGACACTGTCATCAATGTCGGTGTCTCGGGACCCGGTGTGATAAAGACCGCCCTAGAGAAGGTGAGAGGAGCGGATTTTGAGACTTTGTGCGATACCATCAAGAATACGGCGTGTAAGGTTACAAGCGTCGGAGAGCTTGTGGCTCAGGAGACATCAAAACGTCTTGGAGTACCCTTTGGAGTCATAGATCTCTCACTGGCTCCTACTCCGGCCATAGGCGATTCCGTGGCGGATATCCTTCAGGAGATAGGACTGGAATATACCGGAGCTCCCGGTACCACCGCCGCCCTGGCTCTACTTAACGATCAGGTGAAGAAAGGCGGAGTTAAGGCTGCAAGTTACGTGGGCGGATTGTCCGGTGCTTTTATACCCGTATCCGAGGATCAGGGGATGATCGATTCCGTGAACGTGGGCGCCCTCACTATCGAAAAGCTTGAAGCCATGACCTGCGTATGCTCGGTCGGTCTGGATATGATAGCCATTCCCGGTGATACAAAGGCAACGACCATATCCGGCATCCTGGCGGATGAGATGGCTTTGGGCATGGTTAATCAGAAGACTACAGCCTGCAGGCTCATACCCGTCATAGGTAAAGGGGTGGGAGATGAGGCGGAATTCGGCGGATTACTGGGACATGCACCCATAATGCCCGTGAATTCCTTCTCCTGTGATGCGTTTGTAAACAGAGAGGGAAGGATACCTGCCCCCATACATTCGTTTAAGAATTAAGGAAGTACAGGATCAGAACAGGATCATATCATCGATCTTTTCGGCACCGTGAGTCAGGTCATCATCAACTGCGGTGTCGAATTTTTCTCTTACCACGGTATCATAGATCCTTGATGCCTTAAGATCGTCCTCGAACATCTTTGTAAAAGGCTTTTTCAGGAGGCTTTTGTATTCGGAAGGCCTTGTTATGACAGGCACCTTTGACACCTCCCTGATCTTATCAAGGATGCCGGCGGCGCCCTTCTTAAGTCCCAGCACCCTTGCAAAACCCGTGAACCCATTGTCAGTGTATGTTTTCATATCCTCTTTGGTTATGCCGAGGAGAGTATGGATCAGGGCTCTTGAGATCCTTGTATAAGTCATGTTCTTTGTCTTGATGAGCTCCGTGAACTGATCGGCATTTACAAAGCCTGTCAGGTTCTTCATGATCCTTCTGGCAAGATCGATATTCATGTCACTGTAGGATATAAGAGACCGGGCGTCTTCATTAAGAAGCCTGTATTTCAAAAGAGAGGAGAAGTCATTAAGAAATATGGGGTATAAGATACCTGCCTCCTCCAGATATGCTGCAGCAGAATCCCCGGGCACATATTTTAATATGCTGTCGGCGGATCTGGTGACCTTAAGAGTCTGTCGGATCATTTTTGCGCTGCAGTAGATACCATAGGAATTGGTGGAATCATGGTCCGTACCTTCTCTTTTGATATTGACAGGGGTGAGAGAGCAGTCAAGCTTTGCCATGGCCTTAAGGTACTCAACAGCCAGTATATTGTTGGGCTTTGTAAGAGCGTCGGCTATCTGCGCCGGAGTGGAGCTTTGCGCTTTTATGGCATCAAGCCTTGCTGCGGGATAACTAAGACCGCTCTTTAGCCCCGATCTTATGCCTTCGCTTATATCCTCATCTTCACTCCCAAGCAGAAGAGCAGCCTCCTGTAATATGCCAAGGTCATCATCCTCCGTGCCAAAGCAGATGCCCTCTGTCACACCTAAACTGTCGAGAAGGGACACTCCTCCCAGAGCAAAGATCTCTGCCGAAGCGGTGGAGTATTGAACAGGAAGGGCCATGACGATATCAGCTCCGTTCTCAAGGGCTGTGCGGGTACGCATACGCTTCCCGGCTATGGCTGCATCTCCACGCTGGGTGAAATCTCCGCTCATCACGGCGATAATAAAATCTGCGGAGGTAAGCTCCCTTACCCTCCGCAGGAAATATGCATGCCCGTTATGGAACGGATCAAATTCAGCTATTACACCGACTGTTGTCATGCTCAGTTTGAATCCTCATCGATATTGGCATTATATACATAGTTCTTTCTTGCTTCCGCATTGCCCTCCAGATACTCATCATAACTTGTGATCTTATCGATCAGGGTTCCGTCTGGCCGTATTTCCATTATCCTGTTTGCCGTGGTCTGTACAAACTGATGATCATGGCAGGAGAAGATCTCCACACCCGGGAATTTGATGAGACCGTTGTTGAGAGCGGTTATGCTTTCCATGTCCAGGTGGTTGGTAGGTTCGTCCAGAACCAGCACGTTGGCTCCGCTTATCATCATCTTGGACAG
>CAMOIV010000033.1 GCA_946616305.1 uncultured Lachnospiraceae bacterium
ATACGGTGTGGGTGTCCCACACCATTTTTTTTGCTATGGAGAAGACATGAAAGAGTGCCAGTATACCATATCACTTGAGTTCCTTATAACCAGATGGTAAAATATGCACAGATGCATATTTTTAAGCTTAAAAATATGCGTGTTTGCATATTTTTCCATCTTTAAGAGGGTGATAATTTCAAAAAGACAGGGCGCTTCTGCCCTGTCTTTTTAAGTTTTCCGTACGTTTTATGTATTTGTAAGCAATTACTGCGGATATAGCCGTCGGCCGGGACAGATACCTGCCGGTTGATCCGGTGGCACATATCCAAAGCTTCAGCGCAGCCTTTATAATTACTTCCTTGTCCTGCCGGCTTTTTTGAGGTCGATCTTGTCTAAGTGCCAGAGCTCGTCCACATACTCACGGATGGTACGGTCGGATGAGAACTTGCCGGAGGCCGCTATGTTGAGCAGTGCCTTCTTAGCCCACTCCTTCTCGTTCTTGTAGCATGCCTCAACCTTCTCCTGGGCTTCCGCGTAGCTTCTGAAGTCCTTCAGGATGAAGTAGGTATCAGCCCTTGAGGTGGACTGGGTATTGAGCAGGGAATTGTAGAGATCCCTGAAAAGCTCAGGATCATCCTTGGAATAGAAGCCGTTGATGAGCTGCATCAGCACATCCCTGACATCCTGATCGTTGTTAAAGATCTCCATGGGATTGTAGCCGCCGTTGTTCTCGTAGTTTATGACCTCATCCGAGGACATACCGAAGATGAACATGTTCTCCTCGCCTACTTCCTCTGCCATCTCCACATTTGCTCCGTCCATGGTGCCTATGGTCAGGGCTCCGTTAAGCATGAACTTCATGTTACCGGTACCTGAAGCCTCCTTGGATGCAGTGGAGATCTGCTCCGATACATCCGCTGCCGCAAAGATGATCTCTGCGTTGGATACTCTGTAATCCTCGATGAATACAACCTTCAGCTTGCCGTTGATGGAAGCATCGTTATTGATGACCTGAGCCACGTTGTTGATCAGCTTGATGGTAAGCTTTGCGATCTTATATCCCGCAGCAGCCTTGGCACCGAAGATAAAGGTCCTGGGCGTGAACTCCATGGTAGGATTGGCCTTGATCTTATTGTACAGATACATGACATGGAGGATGTTAAGGAGCTGCCTCTTGTATTCATGCAGTCTCTTAACCTGGACATCATAGATGGATCTGGGATCTATCTCCACGCCGTTGTGCTCCAGGATGTATTTAGCCAGTCTCTCCTTGTTCTTGAACTTGATGTTCATGAACTCCTTCTGGGCCTTTCTGTCATCGGCATATATCTCCATGCCCTTGATCTTTGAAAGGTCGGTGATCCAGTCGGGTCCTATATGATCCGTGATCCAGTCGGCAAGGAGGGGATCGCCGTGGAGGAGGAATCTCCTCTGGGTTATGCCGTTGGTCTTGTTGTTGAACTTGTCAGGGAACATCTCATAGAAGTCCCGAAGCTCCTGCTTCTTGAGGATCTCGGTATGAAGCCTTGCAACACCGTTTACTGAGAAGCCTGCGCAGATGGCCAGGTTTGCCATACGCACCTGTCCGTCGTAGACGATGGCCATCTTTCTGATCTTGTCCTGATCTCCGGGATATTTCTCGGCGATCTGCAGACAGAATCTGCGGTTGATCTCCTCAACTATCTGATATATACGGGGAAGAAGTCTTGAGAACAGCTCCAGAGGCCACTTCTCCAGTGCTTCGCTCATGATGGTATGGTTGGTGTAGGCACAGGTCTTTGTGGTAACATTCCATGCCTCATCCCAGGTAAGACCGTATACATCCATGAGAACTCTCATGAGCTCGGGAACGGCGACCGTAGGATGGGTATCATTCAGCTGGAATACGTTCTTCTCCGCAAATTTCCTTATATCGTCATGCTTCCTCATATACTTGGCCACAGCCTCCTGGACTGATGCCGATATGAAGAAATACTGCTGCTTCAGGCGCAGCTCCTTACCTGCGTAGTGGTTATCGTTGGGATAGAGGACCTCCACTATGTTACGTGCCAGGTTGTCCTGCTCCACTGCCTTGTGATAGTCACCCTTGTCGAAGGAATCAAGCTCGAAGCACTCTACGGGCTCTGCATCCCATATCCTCAAGGTATTGACTATGCCATTGCCGTATCCCACTATGGGCATGTCATAGGGGATGGCATTTACAGACTGATATCCTTCCTGGATGAACTTGTTGCGGCCCTTATCGTCGGTCTCAACCCTTACATAGCCGCCGAACTTTACCTCCCTCTTATACTCATGTCTCCTGAGTTCGAAGGGGTTGCCGTCCCTAAGCCAGTCATCCGGGATCTCCATCTGATATCCGTTCTTGATCTTCTGCTTGAACATACCGTATCTGTAGCGGATGCCGCAGCCGTATGCAGGATATCCAAGAGTTGCAAGTGAATCAAGGAAGCATGCGGCAAGTCTTCCCAGACCTCCGTTGCCAAGGGCCGGATCCGGCTCCTGATCCTCGATGACGTTCAGATCCACATCCAATTCTTTTAAGGCCTTCCTTACCTCCTTGTATTCACAGAGGTTTATCAGGTTGTTGCCCAAAGCCCTTCCCATAAGGAACTCCATGGACATGTAGTAGACAGTCTTGGTATCCTGTACATCCATGGCCTTCTGCGTCTTCATCCAGTTGTCTATGATGGTATCCTTTACCGCATAGCACACTGCCTGATAGATCTGCTGGTCCGTTGCCTCCGCAAGGGTTTTACGGTAGAGTATCTTGACCTGCTCCTTAACCGCCTTTTTGAAGGCTTCCTTGTCGAAATTGTTGTTTGATGCGATCATACTTTCTCCTTCCCTATACGAATCCTACGATTCTTTTTTTACTCCAAGCTCAACCTTTTCGCCGTTGATATCCCATTCCTTTGTATATCCGTCAAGAGAACCGGTGATTATCTCATTAGCCATGACTTCCTTTAATACGAAATCCCTGTTGGCATCAAGGTACTTAGCCAGTCTGTCATTGCCCTTTTCATATACCTTGATGACATCCATCACCTCAAAGCCGGCTTCCTTCCTCATGGTCTGTATCTTGGAGATAAGTTCTCTCACAAAGCCTTCCTCGATGAGCTCATCCGTGAGGTTGGTATCCAGCACTACAGTGACCTTATTATCACCCTGCTCCACGAAGCCTTCCTTGGATGTCATCTCGATGAGGAGATCATCCTTTGAAAGTTCTATATCCGTGCCGTCCACTGTAAAGGACAGGTTCTCTCCGGCATTAAGCTTGTCCATGGCCTCGTTGCCGTCGACCTTGGAGAGATATTCCTTTATGCCGCCAAGCTGCTTGCCGTATTTGGGTCCCACGGTACGAAGCTGGGGCTTGAAGGTATATGTGGTATATCCTCTGACATCATCCGAGAACTCCACTGCCTTCACATTGAGCTCGTCTGCGATGATATCCGTATAGAAACCTGAAAGCTCTTTCTCGGCCTTCACGTACATCTTTGCTATGGGCTGGCGGTTCTTGATATTGCAGGCATTTCTTGCAGCGCGGCCAAGTACCACTATATCAAGCACCTCTTCCATATCCGCTTCCAGCTTCTCATCCACCATGCTCTCATCGCATACGGGATAGTCCGTCAGATGGATGGACTCAGGCTGGCTGCTGTCCACTGACAGCACCAGGTTCCTGTAGATCTCCTCTGTCATGAAGGGGATCATGGGAGCCGCTGCCTTTGATATGGTCACAAGACAGGTATAAAGCGTCATGTATGCATTTATCTTATCCTGCTCCATGCCGGACGCCCAGAATCTCTCTCTGGACCTTCTGACATACCAGTTACTCATGTCATCCACGAACTCCTGCAGGCACTTGGCTGCCTCTGTTATCTTGTAATTCTCCAGGCAGTTATCCGTCTTCTTCACGCAGGAATTGAGCTTGGACAGGATCCATTTATCCATTACCGCAAGCTTGTCCGGCTCCAGGCTGTATTTCGATGCATCGAAGTTATCGATATTGGCATAAAGTACGAAGAATGCGTATGTATTCCACAAAGTTCCCATGAACTTCCGCTGGCACTCCACCACGGCCTTATCATGGAATCTGTTGGGAAGCCAGGGTGCGGAATTGATGTAGAAATACCACCTGATGGCATCCGCTCCGAAGGTATCCAGTGCCTCAAAAGGATCCACTGCATTGCCCTTGGATTTACTCATCTTCTCACCGTTCTCATCAAGCACAAGTCCCAGCACTATGACATTCTCATATGCGCTCTTGCCAAAGAGCAGTGTGGACTCTGCATGAAGGGAATAAAACCATCCTCTGGTCTGATCCACTGCCTCGGAAATAAAGGCTGCGGGATACTGCTGCTCGAAAAGGTCCTTATTCTCAAAGGGATAATGATGCTGTGCAAAGGGCATGGCACCGGAGTCAAACCAGCAGTCTATGACCTCGGGCACTCTCTTCATCTGCCCGCCGCACTTCTCACACTTGATGGTGAAGGCATCTATGAAGGGTCTGTGAAGCTCCACTGTCTTTGCTTCCTCAAGACCCGTGAGCTTGTATAGCTCCTCTCTGGAGCCTACTGAAAGCCTCTCGTTACAGTCGGGGCATTCCCAGATATTAAGAGGCGTGCCCCAGTATCTGTTCCTTGATACGGCCCAGTCCTGTATGTTGTTGAGCCACTCTCCGAATCTGCCTGTGCCGATGTTCTGGGGGATCCAGTTGATCTTCTTATTGTTCTCGATCATCTGGTCCTTGACCTCGGTGACCTTGATGAACCATGACTCTCTTGCGTAATAGATGAGAGGTGTGTCGCATCTCCAGCAGAAGGGATAATCATGCTCGAACTTGGGCGCCGAGAATAAAAGCCCTCTCTTGTCCAGGTCCTTCAGTATTTCAGGATCGGCATCCTTTACGAAAAGTCCCGCAACGGGAGTCTCCTCCGTCATGTGGCCCTTCTCATCGACAAACTGTACCAGAGGCAGATCGTTGGTGCGTCCGACCCTGGCATCGTCCTCACCGAAGGCGGGAGCGATGTGTACCACGCCGGTACCGTCTTCCATGGTTACGTAATCATCAGCTACAACATAGTGTGCCTTCTTGTGCTGTTTCTCGGCTTCCTTGGCCGCACATTCAAAGAGAGGCACATATTCCATACCGCAAAGGTCGACTCCCTTGCAGGTCTTTATGATCTCATAGGGGGATGTAGGCGCATCCTCGCCGCCTAAAACCTTCTCAAGAAGGGCCTTTGCCATGATGTAGGTATAGCCGTCGGCGGTCTTTACTTCCGCATATTCTTCCTCGGGATTCACGCAGAGAGCTACGTTTGAGGGCAGGGTCCAGGGGGTTGTGGTCCAGGCCAGGATGTATTTATTCTCCTCGCCTACCACCCGGAACCTTGCTATGGCGGAGCGCTCCTTTACCTGCTTATATCCCTGAGCCACCTCGTGTGATGAAAGAGGTGTCCCACATCTTGGACAGTAGGGTACGATCTTGAAACCCTTATAAAGGAGACCCTTGTCATATATCTGCTTTAAGGCCCACCATTCGGACTCGATGAAATCGTCATGATATGTTACGTAGGGATCGTCCATGTCGGCCCAGAAGCCTACCTGTCCGGAGAACTTCTCCCACATTTCCTTATACTGCCATACGGATTCCTTACACTCCTTGATGAAAGGCTCCAGTCCGTATTCCTCTATCTGATCCTTGCCATCTAAGCCCAGCTTCTTCTCCACCTCAAGCTCAACCGGGAGTCCGTGGGTATCCCATCCGGCTTTCCTGGGCACATAATAGCCCTTCATGGTGCGGTATCTGGGGATCATATCCTTTATGACCCTGGTGAGCACGTGGCCTATATGGGGCTTGCCGTTGGCTGTAGGCGGTCCGTCATAGAAGGTGTAGGTGGGGCCGTCCTTCCTGTTCTCCATGGACTTTTTGAAGATGTCGCCGTCTTTCCAGAACTTTTCGACCTCCTTCTCTCTGTCCACAAAATTCAGATCCGTGTTAACTTTCTGGTACATGTTTCGTCTCCTGTAAATCTATTTCTATAATTATAATTGTGTATAATTCTCGGCGTTCTGTGAGTGTATTTTTCTCGGTCACCGCCGACGCGGGTGTAATACACTCACAGAGCGCCTGATGCTATGCTGTATGGTTTCACACTCATCTCGTCGGAGGGCACTCACAGAGCGCCTGATGCTATGCGTATCACTTCATGCTCATCTCGTCCAGCAGATTGAGCTTCATATCGTAAAGCTTCTGGGACAGATCCACGAATACATTGTGAGGGTTCACAAGTCTCCTGGTCTCGTCCCACAGGGTATCCAGCTCGGCCTTGCAGAAGTCCCTCATCTCCATGACCGAAGGGGACTCGTATACGCACTCGCCCTTGTCGAATACCTGTATCATGATCTCTCTTGTGGAATATTCTCCGCCTCTTAAGCGCGTCCTCTTCCAGGGCTCCTGGGGATCAAAGAGGATCAGATCCTCCTTTGGATCGAACTCCTCCTCTATAAGGCATATAAGGTCTGCTTTGATCTTGCCTTCCTCGTCATATATCCTGACGATCTTCTTGTTTCCGGGGTTCGTGATCTTCTCGGAGTTCTCGGAAAGCTTTATCTTGGGCGTGCAGCTTCCGTCATCGTTCACTATGCCCGCAAGCTTGTATACTCCGCCGAATGCCGGCCAGTCCTTGGAGGTTATGAGGTTGGTACCCACACCCCAGCTGGTTATCATGGCTCCCTGCACCTTGAGGGAATCAATGAGGAACTCGTCCAGATCGTTTGATGCCGATATCACTGCATCGGGGAAGCCTGCTTCGTCCAGCATCTTCCTTGCTTTCTTGGAAAGATATGCCAGGTCTCCCGAGTCGAATCTCACGCCGTATGACTTGGGATGTATGCCCTTTTCACGAAGCTCCGTGAATACCTTGATGGCATTGGGCACGCCTGATTTAAGGCTGTCATAGGTATCTGCGATCAAAAGGCAGGCATCGGGGTAGATCTCTGCGTATTTCCTGAAGGCTGTAAGCTCATCCGGGAAGCTCATGACCCATGAGTGGGCGTTTGTTCCCTTGACGGGCACGTCGAAGAGCTGTCCCGTAAGGACATTGGAGGTTCCTATACAGCCTCCGATGACAGCTGCCCTGGCGCCGTATATACCGGCATCGGGTCCCTGGGCTCTCCTTAGGCCGAACTCCATGACCCCGTCCCCTCTTGCGGCATAGCATACTCTGGATGCCTTGGTGGCGATAAGTGACTGGTGATTGATTATATTCAATATGGTGGTCTCTACGAGCTGGGCCTGCATGATGGGCGCTATGACCTTGATCAGAGGCTCTCTGGGGAAGATGACTTCTCCCTCGGGTATGGCCCAGATAGAGCCGGTAAATCTGAATTCCCGTAAGTAATCAAGGAAATCATCCGCAAATATGCCAAGGCTCTTCAGATAGCTGATGTCGCTCTCCGAAAAATGAAGCTCCTTTATGAACTGTATCACCTGATCCAGCCCTGCCATAACGGCATATCCGCTCTCCATGGGATTGGTCCTGTAGAACATGTCGAAGATAACGGTCTGGTTGGCATTCTCGTTCCTGAAATAGCCCTGCATCATGGTAAGTTCATAAAGATCCGTCAGCAGAGTAAGATTCTGTCTGTCCATGCTATGCTCTCATCCTTCCTTAGTTTCATACCGTCCGCCAAAAAAGCGGCTATTTATTATAACACTTTTCCACGCTTGATGATAGGGGATCTCAGCTTATAAGCATTTCCATGCCTTCAAGCACCCTGGATGCCACCTCGATCTGCGGCGAAGCCTTGTCCTCTTCCTTCAGGGAATAAATGAATGTGGGCTTTTTATTGGTCACAAATCTGAGGCTGCCCCCAAAGGAATCCAGCATGGGTGCGATGTTTGTGGGATCTATGGTGGCATTGACATATATCGTCATGGTTATCTGCTTATCGTTGCAGGTCATGCTCTCTATGAAAAGCCTGTGGGCCTTGTTGCGCAGAAGGGCGATCTCTATGAGATTTACGGCTCCCGTGGGCAGGGCACCGAATCTGTCCTTAAGCTCATCCTTCAGATCCTCTGCCTCCTCCGGATCGTTTATCTGCCCGATCCTCTTGTATATATCCAGCTTCATGTTCTCATTTCTCACATAATCGTCCGGTATCTGGGCATCGATCTCCATGTTGATGAAGGTGGAGAAATCTCCCCCGTTATCTATGCCCTTCTCCTTCTTGACGGCGCTGTCCAGCATCTTGCAATAGAGGTCATAGCCCACCTCCGCCATGTGCCCTGACTGCTCGGCTCCGAGGACATTTCCGGCCCCTCTTATCTCCAGGTCCTTCATGGCGATACGGAACCCGGACCCCAGATCCGTGAACTCTCTTATGGCAGAGAGCCTCTTCTCTGCCGTCTCCTTGAGCATCCTGTCTTTTTTGTACATGAGGAAGGCGTAGGCTGTCCTGCTGGATCTGCCGACTCTGCCCCTAAGCTGGTACAGCTGCGCCAGTCCCATCCTCTCGGAATCGTGGACTATGATGGTATTGACATTGGGTATATCAAGTCCCGTCTCTATGATGGTGGTGGATACAAGTATGTCTATATCCCCGTCTATGAAATCCACCATGATATCCTCAAGCTGTCTCTCGTTCATCTGGCCGTGGGCATAGGCTATGTTGGCTTCAGGCATGATCTCTTTGAGCTTTGCCGTGATGTCCGCTATATCGGACACCCGGTTATATACATAATAGACCTGCCCGCCCCTTGCAAGCTCACGGCTTAAGGCTTCCCTCACCATCTCCTCGGAGTATTCCATGACGAAGGTCTGTATGGGCCGCCTGTCCTGAGGCCCCTCCGTGAGTATGGACATGTCTCTTATTCCCACAAGGCTCATATGCAGGGTTCTCGGTATAGGCGTTGCGGTCAGGGTCATGACGTCCACGTTATGTCTTAATTCCTTTATCCTCTCCTTATGTGTGACACCGAATCTCTGCTCCTCGTCCACCACCAGAAGCCCCAGATTTTTGAAGCTAACGTCCTTTGACAGGAGTCTGTGGGTCCCTATGACTATATCCACCGATCCGCTCTTTAAACCCTGCACGGTCTTTTTCATCTGGGCCTGGGTACAGAACCTGGACAACATCTCTATCTTCACGGGATATGCCGACATCCTCTGGGTAAAGGTCTTGATATGTTGCTCCGCAAGTATGGTGGTGGGTACAAGGACCGCCACCTGCTTGCCTTCCTGTACTGCCTTAAAGGCCGCTCTGATGGCAACCTCGGTCTTGCCGAAGCCCACATCTCCGCATATGAGTCTGTCCATGATGCGGTCGCTCTGCATATCATTCTTGACATCCTCTATGGCCTTCAGCTGATCCTCTGTTTCCTCGTAGGGGAAAAGCTCTTCGAATTCCTTCTGCCAGACGGTATCTTCCCCGTATGCATAGCCCTGAAGCCTTGCTCTGTCGGCATAGAGCTCCACCAGCTGCTTTGCTATATCGCTGACGGCCTGTCTGACCTTCTTCTTGGTCCGGACCCATTCCGCGCCGCCGATCTTGTTGAGCTTTATCTTTTTCTCGGTGTCCTTGCCGGCGTACTTCTGCAGGGAGGCTAGGTTTGAGGCAAATACGTTTACAAAGGCGCCTCCGCCGTATTCTATACGAACGTAGTCCCTGGTGACGCCGCCTATCTCTATCTTGATTATCCCTCTGTATATGCCTATGCCGTGGTCTTCATGCACCACATAATCTCCCACCGTAAGGTCGGTATATGAGGATATGCTGGTACCCTCGTAGGGAGCGTGTCTCTTACGTTTTTTCTTTGCTCTGGCGCCGAAGATATCGGATTCGGATATGACGGCGAAGCCTATGTCCGGGAACTCAAAGCCCTTGGCAAGGTTTCCCCAGCTTACCATGATCCCTCCGGCATCCGGCACCTTGTCAGGCTCCTCTGCGTAGTAGGCATTTATCTCAAGGTCGTTGAGATCCTCAGTGAGTTTTCTTGCCCTTGTATGAGATGGCGACAGTATGATCACCCTGCTGCCGTTCTTTTTATACCTTTTCAGATCGGTTACAAGCTGCTCGAAACTCTTGTTATATGAGTTGATCCCTCTGGAATTTACGGAGAATCTCCTGTCCGCTTTATAGATCTCGTGATGCAGCTCTATCATGGACATGGCGATAACCGGCCGGCCTGCAAGGGATGCAAATAATTCCTTGACGCCTACCATGATATCCGATGCTCCCGGGAGCATATATCCCCCACTGATCCGGTGAACGGCGTTTTCATTCCACTCTGCCTCTACAGCCAGGGCATGCTCCTCGCATCTGGAGGGCTCATCCATGAATATGCTCACGTCCATGCCGTCAAAGAGGCCCAGGAATGTGTCCGTCTTATCGTACAGATACATTATATATGGTGACAGGTTTGATGCCATGTTACAGGCCAGACCTTCACAGATCTCGTTTGCTGCGGTCTTGATCCTGTATGCCGCTTCGGTGTTCATGGATTTCCTGAACTTCTTCTCTACCTTTTCGGCTTCCGCCTCTATCCTGACCTTGGCCCCAAGGCGGATATCCTCATCGGTGATAAAGTCCGCTGCGGGATAGATGCACACGCTGCCAAGCTGCTCTATGGACCGCTGGCTTAAGGCATCGAATTCCCTGATGCTTTCTATCTCATCTCCCCACAGTTCGATCCTGTAGGGATTCTCATCCGTAAGGGGATATATATCGATGATGCCGCCCCTTATGGCATACTGTCCGGGCTCTATGACTTCAGCCACCCTTTCATATCCCATGTCGGATAAAGTCCGCGACAGATCATCGGTATCGATCTCATCATCCTTACCTATGGTCATCACATGGCTTAGGATAAGCTCTCCCGGCGGCATCTTCTCCATCAGGGCATCTATGGTGGTGACGATGGTAAGTCCCTCCTTCTCTCCCCTGTGATCATACAGTGCCTTGATGGTCTGCATCCTCTGCCGCAGCAGGAGATTGCCGGAGAGATCGGCCTGATAGAACATCAGGTCTCTGGGAGGGAAGTAATATACATTTCTGTTAAAAAGGCTGTAGGTTTCCGCCACCCGGCCGGCCTTTATCTCATCGCTTGTTATGCAAAGCCTTATGCCCTCTTCTTTGAGTGCACAAGAAAGAACCGTCCTCGCGGTATCCGTGAGGCCGGTAATCTCCGTGATCCCTTTCTGCTTCATGCAGTCTTTGAGATCGTCAAATATTCCAAGTTTTTTCAGAGGTTCGCTAAGAGCTCTCATGATCCGTTATAATGCGACATGGCATATTCCACGTCATGGGACAGGATATCGGATACCGCTTCGGCAGCCTTTATCCTGGCATCCTTCATGATCTTCTCATCCTCTTCTCCGAAACGGGAGAGCACCCAGTCGGCAAGATCCCATTCCGCAGGCTTTTCGCCTACTCCGACTCTGACTCTTACAAATTTCTCTCCGAGTCTCTCCACTATGTCCTTCATGCCGTTATGACCGCCTGCGGAGCCGCTTTCCCTTATCCTGATCTTTCCTACGGGGAGATCCACATCATCGTAGACAACGATGAGCTCGGATGAGGGAAAGAGCTTATAAAAGTCTATAGCATCGCTTATGGCCTCTCCCGACCTGTTCATATAGGTCACAGGCTTCATAAGCATTATCTTCTCGCCTTCTATGACGCCTTTTCCGCAGACAGATTTATGCTTCATGAAGTCCATGGGTATGTCATACATACGGGCCAGTCTGTCTATTACTTCAAAGCCCGTATTATGTCTTGTCCCGTCGTATCTGTCCTCAGGGTTTCCCAATCCTGCTATCAGGTGCATTTCTTACCTCATTGTAGCATTTGTGGCAGTACCACCTGCCATTATAAAGTACCAGGTCGCTTTTCCTGAAGGTTTCCTTGCAGGATGAGCATTTACCTGTCTCATGGCCGATATTCGCCGTGTTCTGTGCTCCGCCGCTTACTCCTTCAAGCATGTCGTCGTTCATGATCTTTTTCATGTCTGACCCCACCTTTCTCTTATTACGCATAACACCGGTGATCGCAGGGAGCATCGCCTTATTTCTCAGCACTCAAAGCCTCCGTCAACTTTTATGACCTGTCCGTCTATGAAGGATGAATCATCGGATGCGAGGAACAGTGCAACATTTGCTATATCCTCGGGAACACCCGCTCTCTTAACGGGGCATCCGTCGATCATTCCCTGGAGTACATCCAGTCCTCCGATGCTGTCTACCATCGCAGTGTGGACAAGTCCGGGAGCTATGGCATTGACCCTGACTTCAGGTCCCAGTTCCCATGCCATGGACTTGGAAAGTCCCGCAAAACCGTGCTTTGATGAAATATATGCAGCAAAGCCGTGATGCGCGGCAAAGGAAGCAACCGATGCGATATTTACGATCACACCTTTTCCCTTCTTTTTCATATACGGAACACACAGCTGTGTGAGCACAAGTGCCGACGTTACATTTACGTTGTTAACCTTCTCCCATTCCTCTAATGACAAGTCCATAAGGGGTGACATGCTGAGCATCCCCGCATTGTTGATAAGGATATCCGGCTCGCCCAGATCCTTAACGGTCTTATCTACGATAAGCTTTCCATCCTCGGGTTTTGAAGCGTCTACCAGTATGTATTCGGCTGTATTGCCTTCCTTTGTGATCTCGTCGACTACTTCTTTTGCCCTTTCCTCATTCCTTCCGCACACCATTACCTTTGCGCCTTCTCTCGCAAAGAGTACTGCCGTTGCACGGCCCATTCCGGATGTTGCTCCGGTGACGATGGCCACCTTTCCCTCAAGTTTTCCCATGATTCCTCCTTAAGATATCCGCTTTTTGCGGTTTTATTCCCGGGATCATTAATCCTGACCCGCCTCCCGGTAGGGCGGATATGTAGCGCTGAAACATATATTATCACAAAATACCGGTTTCTGTATCGGGTTTTCTTATCCTGCTCAGTCCAATATACAAGATGGATTATATAACGCCCCCTGATGTGTTTTGTGCAATGTGCACAAAGATTTCCGAAAATCCCAATATTTTTCGATAATTGTATACAGAATTCCTGCTGTTATGTTATAATGGCGGCAGGAGTCACCATCGAGATATCCGCTGATATCGGCCTTGATGAGTCCCTTTTAAGTTTTAAGCAGGAGGTATCCTAATATGATGATCACTAAGAAGGAAATGATCGCCATGCTGCTTGCCGGCGGTCAGGGCAGCAGGCTTGGCGTACTGACTACGCGCATGGCCAAGCCGGCAGTGCCGTTTGGGGGGCGCTACAGGATCATTGATTTCCCACTCTCCAACTGTATAAACTCCGGCATAGATACGGTAGGCGTACTTACGCAGTATCAGCCCCTGAGGCTCAATACCCATATAGGTATAGGTATCCCCTGGGATCTTGATAAGAACGTGGGCGGAGTCACCGTGCTCCCTCCCTTCGAGCGTAATATCAATACAGACTGGTATACCGGTACAGCCAATGCCATATATCAGAACATAGAATACATGGAGAGCTTCGATCCCGATTATGTCCTGATACTTTCGGGAGATCACATATATAAGATGGATTACGAGGTGATGCTGGATTTCCACAAGCGCAATGACGCTGCGGTCTCTCTTGCGGTTATCCCCGTCCCCATGGACGAAGCCGGCAGGTTCGGCATAGTCGTAACGGATGACAAGAAGCGCGTAGTGGAGTTCCAGGAGAAGCCCGAGCATCCTGCCAGCAACCTGGCTTCCATGGGTATATACATCTTTACCTGGAGCGTTCTGAAGGAGGCCCTGATAGCCAATGCCGAGCAGTCTAATCTGGATTTCGGCAAGCATGTTATCCCCTACTGCCACGAAAAGGGCAAGAGGATATTTGCATATGAATTCAATTCATACTGGAAGGACGTAGGTACGCTGTATTCATACTGGCAGGCCAACATGGAGCTGGTGGATCTCATACCGGAGTTCAATCTCTACGAGGAATACTGGAAGATCTATACCAAATATCAGAATATACCTCCTTCATACATGGGCAGCAATTCTCACGTGGAGCGGGCCATAGTAGGTGACCAGAGCGGGATCTGGGGCAGGGTCTACGGTTCGGTCATAGGCTGCAATGTCCATATCGGCGAGGGAGCCGAGGTCTATGATTCCATAATCATGAACGGCGCAGTGGTAGGCCCCAACTGTCATATAGAGAGGGCCATCATAGCCGAGGATGCCGTAATAGGAGAGAATGTATGCTTAGGCGGCGGCGAGGACAGAGAGAACGATTCAAGGCCGGATATATACAATAACGGCCTGGTCACCGTGGGCGAGAACACTGTTGTCCCGGACAATGTATCCGTAGGAAAGAATTCAGTACTCTCCGGCGAGCTTCTGGATTCCGATTTCCCCGGAGGAGCTCTTCCTTCAGGCAGCACTTTGATAAAGGCAGGTGACAGAAAATGAGAGCTATCGGATTGATTTTGGCAGGCGGCAGCAGCCGCCGTATAAAGGAACTCACCAAGAATCGCGCTGTTGCGGCTCTGCCCATAGCAGGGAATTTCAGGAGTATTGATTTTCCTCTCTCCTCCATGACCAATTCCCACATACAGAAGGTGGCAGTCTTTACCCAGTATAATGCCCGTTCCTTAACGGAGCACTTAAGCTCATCCAAGTGGTGGAACTTCGGACGTAAGCAGGGAGGGCTGACCATATTCACTCCTTCCATCACGGATGATAATAATCTGTGGTTCAGGGGCACGGCTGATGCCATGTATCAGAATCTCTCCTTCCTGAAGGAGAGCCACGAGCCCTACGTGATCATATCCTCCGGTGATGCCATATATAAGATGGATTTCGCCAAGGTTCTGGAGTACCACATCGAGAAAAAGGCAGACATCACAGTGGTTGTAAAGGAGCTTCCCCCTGACCGTCATCCCGAGAGATACGGCTGTGTGAAGCTTGACGCCTCCAACAAGATCACGGATTTTGAGGAGAAGCCCATAGTTGCCTCATCGAATCTCATCTCCTGCGGCATCTACGTGCTGCGCCGCCGTCAGCTGATAGAGCTCATCGAGAAGAGTGCCGAGGAGGACCGTCATGATTTCGTTAACGACATACTGGTCAGATATCGTGATGTGAAGGATATCTACGGCTACAAGCTGGATACCTATTGGAGCAATATCGCCACCCTTGAGGATTATTACAGGACCAATATGGACTTCCTCAATGCCGATGTGCGCAGGTACTTCATGTCCCAGTTTCCCGGCATCGATACCAAGGTTGATGACCTGCCTCCGGCCAAATACAACATGGGTTCGGACATAAAGAACAGCCTTATAGCATCGGGCTCCATCATCAACGGTACCATAGAGAATTCCCTGCTGTTCAAAAAGGCCTTCATAGGCACGGGATGTTACATCAAGAACTCCATCATCCTGAATGATGTGTATATAGGCGACAATTCACATCTTGAGAATTGCATAGTGGAGAGCCACAGCACCCTGAAGGCCAATTATCACCACGTATGCGAAAACGGCATCGACGTGGTATACGAATCCGGGGAGAGATTTATTATCTGACTTGTGTTACAATTGAGCATCATGAAAGATATGCTCATAAGGATAGCAAGTTTCATACTGATATTTTTTATCTCAGCTTTCTTTATAAGCTCCAGGATGAGCCGTGTGAACACAGCCACGACTCTCGAGATGTCCGAGGCGACACTTCCGTTGGTTTCCGTGCTATATAACGGCACGGAAGCCAATTTTATGCACGGACTTACCTACGAGCCCGATCTAACCAAATACCGCGGTGATCTGTCTCCCATGGGCGACGACCGCACCATCAATATCGTCGTAAAGGAAATGAATGCCGCTGTGGTGGGCATCTCATATGAGGTGCGCTCCGCCGACGGAAGCCGTCTTATAGAGAATAATGACATATACGATTATACCGGCGGCGACGGCACTCTCAATGCCACCATAACCCTGAAGGACCTGATAAAACCCAAGGTTGAATATTCTCTCTGTGTGATACTAACTTTGTCGGACAGCAGGTCTATCCGTTATTACACCCGTGTGATACAGGATCCCACCCTGCATACATCTCAGCTCGTTGCCTTCGTCAATGAGTTTTCGTCCCGTACCTTTAATAAGGAATCTGCCAAGGCCCTGACCTCCTATCTGGAAACGGATTCCACGGGAGATAATTCCTCCTATGCCCATGTAAATATACACTCCAGCTTCTCTCAGGTCACCTGGGGAGATCTGAACCCCAAGAGAGTTTCCTCTCCCGATACCAGGATACTGGATCTCGCGGGCAATATAGGCTCCTTCAAGCTCACATACCGCGTAACCTGCGGAATTGACAATAAGGACAGTTACTATGACATCAGCGAGTATTACAGAGTGAGATACTCCGATGAAAGGATATATCTGCTGGATTTCGAGCGTGAGATGAATGAGGTCTTCACCGGAGCAAAGGCTTCTTTTGCAAATGATAAGATAATCCTAGGTATCCATGACAGCGACATACCTCTGGCGGAAAACGCCGCAGGTAATGCGGTGGCCTTTGTCACGGGAGGTTCGCTCTATGCATACAGGTCAGAGGATTCCAGGATCGCAAAGGTTTTCTCCTTTGTCGACTCCTCCAACGATGACGAGCGTACCCGTTATGCAGCCCATGATATCAAGGTCCTGTCGGTTGATGAGGGTGGCAATATCCTCTTCGTGGTCTACGGCTATCAGAACAGGGGTGAGCATGAGGGAGAGATCTGTGCTGTGGTCTATCAGTATGACAGTGCTCTCAATGTGGTGAATGAAGCCGTCTGTGTGCCCTATGCCGGCTCTGCCCAGATGCTGGAGGCCAATATCCGTAAGCTTTCATATGTAGACAGGACCGGAGACTTCTACCTGTATCTGGACGGCGGGCTCTACTGCATCAACGTGGACAGAAAATCCGTGGAGACCATAGCCTCAGGCATAGCCTTCGATGATGTGGCATCCTCCGAGAGCGGCAAGATCGGTGCCTATGTGGTGGGCGGACTTGTAGGTGCAGGCTCCGAGACTGACAGTCAGGCTCCCAAGGACACCATATCCCTTATCGATATGTCAACAGGTACCTATATCCCCGTAAAGGCAGACCCCGGATATCACCTGAATCTCCTGGGCTTCATAGGCGAGGATCTGGTATTCGGCCAGATGATGCCCACAGACACCATCACCTCCACCATAGGAGTTGATTTCACTCCCATGTCGTCCATACGCATAGTCGGATCGGACGGCAGCATCAAGAAGGACTATAAACCCGGCGGCATGTATATATCCGACGTGGATATCAACGGCTCCACCATAGATCTGTCACGTATAGTCGCATCAGGCGCGAATGCGGGATACGAACCGGCGGAAGGCGATCAGATCATGAGCAGCAGCGCTTCCGGCGGCGACATGAACCGTATAATCCTCGCTGCCACAGAGCAGCGTGAGAACATAACGGAGATACAGCTGCCCAATGATGTCTCATCCTCCAGGCTCCAGCTCCTGACTCCCGATTTTGCTCTATACGAGGGAAGCCATGAAGTAGCCATAACAACGGATGATTCCACCTTGAAGGACTCCTATGTGGTCTATGTGAAGGGTGAGATATCAGGTATTTATTCCACAGGTTACTCTGCCTTGAACGAAGCCTCAGAGCTTTCGGGCATAGTGCTTGATATGAAGAATAATTACATATGGCGGAAGGGCAGCAGGGAGGCCAAGCATATCATACCGGGTCTGCAGGAGCTTTCAGGCGGAAGCTATGAGACTGCTCTTGCCGACTGCCTTAATGCGGTACTTGCCTATACAGGTTCGGTAGAGGATGCCGCGCCTCTTTTGGCAGAGGGTGCCACCTCCGACAATATACTCAAGGCCAACATAGACGGTAATGTCCTGGATCTTAGGGGCATACCTCTTTCAGACGTGCTTTATTACATCTATCATGACAGTCCGGTGATCGCTGCAGGCGACAACGGGCCTTTGCTCATCGTGGGGTATGACGCGAAGAATACCCTGGTCTATGATCCCTCGCTTTCACAGACTCACTACATTGGGATCAATGATTCCACGGAGCTCTTCGAGCGCAACGGAAACGAATTCCTGACGTACATACAGTAGAACGCGTTTTTCCGTGCTCGAAGGGGCGCAGGTATTTTCTGCTTGAAGTTTTTTCTCGGCTATGTGACTAGGAAAGTGCGCATATGTAT
>CAMOIV010000034.1 GCA_946616305.1 uncultured Lachnospiraceae bacterium
ATAACGGATACTGTCAAACATATGAGTGCGATGCAAAAAGATATCAAACAAAATTCGTAAAAAAAGATATGGTTGCATAAATATCGTATGTGTTATATCATCTCCTTGTTGAACAAATCAAAACTTCATATTTGACGTTCTCTTATTCAGAGTGGTGGAGATGCAAAGGATCTGTGAAGCCACGGCAACCCCTGATATATCATCAGAAGGTGCCAACCTTGAGCGAGTGATCGAACAATGAGAGGATTTGATTGAACATCGAGTCCGCCTCAGGCGGGCTTTTTTCGTGCAGACAGCAGACAGCTGATCACAAAGAGGAAAGGAAGGTAAGGAAATGGAAAAAAGATTATTTACATCAGAATCGGTTACAGAAGGACATCCCGACAAAATATGCGATGCCATCTCGGATGCCATACTTGATGAGTGCATGAGACAGGATCCCATGAGCAGAGTTGCCTGCGAGACAGCTACCTGTACAGGATTCGTCCTTGTCACCGGAGAGATAACCACCAGCGCATACGTAGATATCCAGAAGGTTGTCCGTGATACCGTAAAGGAGATCGGATATACGAAGTCGGAGCATGGCTTTGACGGAAATACATGCGCAGTGCTTTCTGCCATAGACGAGCAGTCGGCGGATATCGCAATGGGCGTCGACAAGGCCCTGGAAGCAAGAGAGAACAATATGTCCGATGCCCAGATCGAGGCTATAGGTGCCGGTGATCAGGGAATGATGTTCGGATATGCTACCAACGAAACTCCGGAGCTTATGCCTTATCCCATAGAGCTTGCTCATAAGCTTTGCCTGCAGCTGACCAAGGTGCGCAAGGACGGAACTCTTAAGTATCTGCGCCCGGACGGCAAGAGTCAGGTATCGGTTGAGTATGACGAGAACGGCAAGCCCTCACGTCTTGAGGCAGTAGTCATCTCGACTCAGCATGACGAGGATGTGACCCAGGAGCAGATACACAAGGATATCAGAAAATATGTGATAGACGAGATATGCCCGGCCGGCATGATCGACGACAAGACGAAGATATTCATCAATCCTACCGGAAGGTTTGTCATAGGCGGACCTCACGGAGATGCAGGTCTCACAGGCAGAAAGATAATAGTGGATACCTACGGCGGATATGCACGTCACGGCGGCGGAGCATTCTCCGGCAAGGACTGCACCAAGGTGGACAGATCCGGAGCCTATGCCGCAAGGTATGTGGCAAAGAACATCGTTGCGGCAGGACTTGCCGACAAGTGCGAGATACAGCTTTCATACGCCATCGGAGTGGCTCAGCCCACATCTGTAAGCGTGGACACCAAGGGCACCGGTAAGATCTCAGATGAAAAACTGGTAGAGATAGTCCGTGAGAACTTCGACTTAAGACCTGCAGGCATCATCAAGATGCTGGATCTGAGACGTCCCATCTACAGAGCAACAGCGGCATACGGACATTTCGGACGTACCGACGTTGATCTCCCCTGGGAGAAGACTGACAAGGCAGAGGCACTTAAGAAATATCTCTAAACCTCGGCTACATTATCATCACCGAATCTTTCCTTCAGGGCTTCAGATACATCTGAGGCCCTGACTTTTATATTCAGCTTCTTATACTGCTTTGCCGAACGCAGATAAACAAAGACCTGATCCGGCCCTTCGTCGGCATTGTTCAGTATGCTCATGAGCTCCTTATTGCTGTTTTCATAAGCATCCAGATCATCGAAACGTATATAGAGCTTAACGGGCAGCTCATCAAAGCCTGTAAGGGACCTGGCGATGAGTCCCGCATTCTTCTCATCCTCAAATCTCACCTTGCCTGTGATGAATACCTTATTATCCATCTCCAGCAGGTGATTGTATTCCTGATATACATTGGGCCAGATCACAACCTCCACGGAGCCCACCAGATCCTCCAGAGTGATGACAGCCATTGTGTCGCCCTTTTTGGTCTGACGTATCACTATATCAGAGATCAGGCCGCCTATGGTCTTTGTCGAGCCCTCTGTAAGATTTGCTATATTGCCGTTCTCGTCCATGGCGAAATCGGACGTCTTCGCGGTGATATTCTTTTCCCAGACTCTCTCACAGGCATACATGGGATGTCCGGAAACGTACACACCCAGGACCTCCTTTTCAAAAGAAAGCTTGACCTCATCCGGATAATCCTCGATCTCGGGAAGCTTGTATCCGATAGGCGATCCCGACCCCTCGTCCTCCATCAGATCGAACAGTGACATCTGACCCGCGATCCCGTTCTTTCTCTCGGCAGCAGCCTCGTCTGCAAGGGTGGGAGCGATTATCAGCTTCTGCCTCCTGTTGCCGGGGAGGGAATCAAGAGCTCCCGCCTTTATGAGATTTTCGATGGCACGCTTGTTGATGCTGCTGGAGGTGCGGTCTATAAAATCCTTGATATCCCTGTATCTGCCGCCTGACTCCCTGGCCTTTACGATGGCTTCGATCACCGGCCACCCGAGACTCTTGATGGCGGAGAGACCGTATCTTATGGATCTGTCCCCTGCGGCCGTGAACCTGCCGTAACCCTCATTCACATCCGGAGGCAGTATGGTGATGCCCATGTTACGGCATACCAGGATATACTCCGCCACCTTGCCGGAATTATCTATGAAGCTTGTCATGGTAGCCGCCATGAACTCCACGGGATAATAGTATTTCAGATAAGCAGTCTGCATGGTGATCACTGCATAGCAGGCAGCATGACTCTTGTTGAAAGCGTACTTTGCAAAGTCATTCATGGAATCGTATATGCTGTTAGCGGCACCTTCGCTGATGCCGTTGGCCAAGCATCCGGCGATATGCTGGGATTCGTCTCCGTAAATAAAGGATTGGCGGTTGTCGTCTATGACCTTCTGCTTTTTCTTACTCATGGCACGGCGTATATTGTCAGCCTGCCCAAGGGAATAACCACCCAGATTGCGGAAGATCTGCATGACCTGTTCCTGGTATACGATACATCCGTAAGTGGACGAGAGTATGGGTACCAGTTCATCCGTATCATAATCTATATGCTCCGGATCGCTCTTGCCTGCTATGTATTTGGGAATAAAATCCATGGGGCCCGGCCTGTACAGCGCGATGCCTGCGATGATATCCTCCAAAGACCTGGGCTTAAGACGCTTCATAAAGACCTGCATACCCCCGGACTCAAGCTGGAAGATACCCTCAGTGGAACCGGTGGATATGTAATCAAGCACCTTGGGATCGTCCATGTCTATCTCGGCTGGATCAAGCTCCAGCCCGGGATTTCTAAGCATGGCATCCCTGACGGAATCCTGTATGACAGTCAGGGTGCGAAGCCCAAGGAAGTCCATCTTCAGAAGGCCCAGCTCCTCCAAAGTAGTCATGGTGAACTGAGTTGTTATCTCTCCGCCTCCCTGCCTTGACAGAGGGACGTAATTATCCACGGCCTCAGGAGTGATCAGGATACCCGCAGCATGCATGCCGGTATGCCTCGGAAGCCCTTCCAGCTTCATACAGGTATCAAAGATCTCGGTAACCTCGGAGTCTGTTTCGTAGAGATTCTTAAGGTCATTATTCTCCTCAAGAGCCTTGGAGATCGTGATCCCCAGCTCATTGGGTATCATCTTTGCCAGCTGGTCTCCTCTGGAATAAGGAAGGTCCATGACCCTGCAGACATCCCTTATGACGCCCTTGGCCTGCAAAGTACCGAAGGTGACGATCTGTACGCATCGTTCGCGTCCGTATTTATTCACCACATAATCGATGACCTCCTGCCGTCCCTCGGGCGCGAAGTCCACATCGATATCAGGCATGGACACACGTTCCGGGTTCAGGAACCTCTCAAAGAGCAATCCGTATCTCACCGGATCTATATCCGTGATCTTAAGGCAGTATGAGAGGACTGCGCCTGCCGCACTGCCTCGTCCGGGACCGACGGGTATGTCATGGGACTTCGCGTAATTGATATAATCCCAGACGATAAGGAAATAATCCACAAAGCCCATATTGCGTATCACAGACAGCTCAAACTCCAGGCGTTCCTTCAGGGTGCCGTCGTCTTTGGGGTAACGCTCCGCAAGGCCCGTAAAAGCCAGATGATTCAGATAATCCCATGAGGAATCAAAGCCGTCGGGGATCTCATAATGAGGCAGCTTGGTATTGTGAAATTCGATGCTCACATTACATCTGTCGGCGATCTTCTGTGTGTTCTCCAAAGCCTCAGGGACGTGAGAGAAGAGAGAGAGCATTTCCTCCTCGCTCTTGACGTAATACTGTCCGCCTATATAGCGCATGCGGTCCTCATCGGCAAGCTTTCTGCCTGTCTGCAGACATAGCAGTACATCGTGAGGCTTGGCATCCTCGGGATAGGTGTAGTGGCAGTCATTCGTGACTATCAGGGGGATATCCAGTTTATGGGACAGCTGTATGAGACTCTGATTCACCAGGGTCTGTGCTCCGTCCATATGATCCTGAAGCTCAAGGAAATAATTACCTCTGCCGAAGATGTCGGCATACTCCAGTATGGCCTTCTCAGCCTCCGAGGTCATGGAGCGGGCAAGATATGATGCCACCTCTCCGGCCAGACAGGCCGAAGAGCAGATGATGCCCTCGTGATATTTCCGCAGGACCTCCTTATCCACTCTGGGCTTATAATAATAGCCCTCGGTGAAGCCTATGGATACGATCTTCATAAGGTTATCGTAGCCCTTATTATTCTCAGCCAGAAGGATCAGATGATGATAACGGTCATCTCCGTGGGATATCTCCTTGTCGAACCTGGAGCCCGGAGCCACGTAAACCTCGCAGCCTATGACAGGTTTTATTCCCTGATCAAGGCACTCCTTGTAGAAATCTATGACGCCGTACATGACACCGTGATCCGTTATGGCAGCGGCATTCATGCCCAGCTCCTTCACACGGCGGACGTAATCCTTTATCCTGTTGGAGCCGTCCAGCAGGCTGTATTCCGTATGAGTATGCAGGTGCACAAAAGCCATATATCTGTCCTCCGGATGAGTCATGGAAATTCTTCGGGATGTCATCCATTATAACATGATTCGGACCACAGAGAATTCAACTTATGGTATACTTATTTGTCGTAGCGTGCGTGGCAAGGCGGTTGATATGCCAACACCCTTGCCGGCAAATGCAAAATAACATACTGAACCGACGAGCGAAAACAACCGGCCTGAGGGGTTGCGATATCAGTCCGGACATCAAACAAAACAACAGGAGGCGCACATGTATATCGATAACAGGATCCGCATGGGAATGAAGGAAAACGGAGAGAATGTTTATCTCAATCCGAAGATGGGCTGCAGACACGGACTTATAGCAGGTGCCACGGGATCGGGCAAGACCATAACTCTTAAGGTGATGGCGGAATCATTCTCGGATATGGGAGTTCCGGTATTCCTTGCCGATGTGAAGGGGGATCTGGCCGGCATGTGCATGAGCGGCAGCGATACCGAGGATATGCAAAGAAGGATACAGAAGTTCGGCCTTTCGGATGCAGGCTTTGAGTACAAAGGATATCCCACGGTATTCTGGGACATATACGGCAAAAAGGGCATACCCTTGAGGACCTCCGTATCGGAGATGGGCCCTACCCTTTTGTCCGTAGTGCTGGGACTGAATGATCTCCAGAGCGCTCTCCTTGCCATAGCATTTAAGATAGCCGACGATCAGGGACAGCTCCTTATAGACACCAAGGATCTCAAGGCCTGGCTTAATTACATGTCCGAGAATAATAAAGACCTGGAAGCGGATTACGGTAAGATCTCTCCGCAGTCCATAGCTGCCATAATAAGACAGGTAGTGGCCCTTGAGATGAAGGGAGCAGAGGACTTTTTCACGGAGCCTGCCATAAATATAAGAGATTTCTTCGCTGTGGGACCTGAGGGCAGAGGAGTCATCAATATCCTTGATTCTTCATCACTGATCAACGATCCCACCCTTTATTCCATGTTCATGCTGTATCTTCTGGCAGAGCTTTTCGAGACACTGCCCGAGGCCGGAGACCTGGACAAGCCCAAGCTTGTATTCTTCTTTGATGAGGCGCACCTCCTGTTCTCAGGTGCCACCAAGGAGCTTATGACCAAGGTCGAGCAGGTAGTAAAGCTCATAAGGTCGAAGGGCGTGGGAGTTTATTTTGCAACTCAGAATCCCTCTGATATCCCGGACGGCGTCATGAGCCAGCTGGGCAATAAGGTGGAGCATGCTCTGCATGCATATACTCCTGCGGAGCAGAAGAAGGTAAAGGCAGCGGCAGAAGGCTTAAGGGAAAATCCGGAGTTCGATACATACGAGACATTGCTGGCTCTTGGTACAGGAGAAGCTGTTGTATCCTTCCTGCAGGATGACGGAGTACCGGGCGTCGCACAGAAGGTATCCATACTTCCGCCCCAGAGCCGTATGGGTATGATTGATGACGCCACGAGAGACAGCGAGATAAAAGGATCCCTGCTCTATACAAAATACGAACAGCCCTACGATCCCGATTCCGCATACGAATTCCTCCAGAGGAGAGGTCTTGAGGAGGAGGCTCGTAAGGAAAAGGAAGCGATGGAGGCAGCGGAAGCCAAGGAAAGAAAGGCAGCGGAAGCCGCAGAAGCAAAGCAGCGGGCCAAAGAAGAGGAGCAGGAGAGAAGAGAGGCCGAGAGGGAGGCGAAGGCAGCAGGCAATGCGAGAAAGAGAGCTGCCAAATCCGTAGGCAGTTCAGTGGCCGGAACCGTAGGCAGAGAAGTGGGCAAGACAGTAGGCGGCTCCTTCGGCAAATTCGGTAAGACTCTGGGAGGGAACCTGGGTGCCAGCCTTGGCCGTGGACTCCTCAGCACACTGTTTAAATGCTGACGTTTTAGTGCTTGACATGAGAATTGAATAGAGTTATTATACCCATTGTAGTTAGCACTCAAAGATAATGAGTGCTAACAAGAAGAAAAAACAATATGATCCAAATATATTTATCAAGGAGGCAATCATTATGAAATTAAAGCCATTAGGTGATCGTGTAGTACTGAGACCTGTAGAGGCTGAGGAGACCACAGCTTCAGGCATTGTTATTCCCGGTAAGGAAAAGGAAAAGCCCCAGCAGGGAGAGATACTTGAGGTGGGCCCCGGCGGCATGGTTGACGGCAAGGAAGTTAAGATGACCGTAAAGAAGGGACAGAAGGTCATCTACAGCAAGTATGCCGGCACAGAGGTAGAGCTTGAGAAGGACGATAAGGTCATCATCGTCCGTCAGAATGATATCTTGGCAGTAATTGATTGATCAATAATTCAGGAAAAGAGGTAGATTGAAATGGCAAAAGAGATCAAATACGGCGCAGAGGCTCGTGCAGCCCTGGCCAGCGGTGTAGACCAGTTAGCTGATACCGTCAGAGTCACATTGGGACCTAAGGGCAGGAACGTAGTACTTGATAAGAGCTACGGCACACCCACCATCACAAACGACGGCGTTACCATAGCAAAGGAGATCGAGCTGGATGATCCCTTCGAGAACATGGGAGCACAGCTTGTTAAGGAAGTTGCCACAAAGACAAACGACGTAGCAGGTGACGGAACCACAACGGCAACGGTACTTGCACAGGCAATGATCCATGAGGGTATGAAGAACCTGGAGGCAGGTGCCAATCCCATCATCTTAAGGAACGGTATGAAGAAGGCTACGGATGCAGCAGTAGCAGCTATCAAGAAGATGTCATCCAAGGTTTCATCCAAGGATCATATCGCAAAGGTTGCAGCCATATCCGCAGGTAATGATGAAGTTGGACAGATGGTAGCCGATGCCATGGACAAGGTTTCCAAGGACGGTGTCATCACCATCGAAGAGTCCAAGACCATGCAGACAGAGCTGGATGTGGTTGAAGGTATGGAGTTTGACCGCGGCTATGTATCAGCTTATATGTGCACAGACATGGATAAGATGGAGGCAAATCTTGAGAATCCTTACATCCTCATCCATGATAAGAAGATCTCAAACGTACAGGATATACTTCCCCTTCTTGAACAGATCGTTAAGATGGGCGAGTCCTTACTGATAATAGCAGAGGATGTGGACGGAGAAGCCCTTACAACTCTCATCGTCAACAAGCTCCGCGGAACCTTCAACGTAGTTGCGGTTAAGGCTCCCGGCTATGGCGACAGGAGAAAGGATATGCTTCAGGATATAGCGATCCTTACAGGCGGACAGGTAGTATCCTCAGAGCTTGGCCTTGAGTTAAAGGATGTAACCCTTGACATGCTCGGCCGTGCAAAGAGCGTAAAGGTTAAGAAGGAGTCCACAGTTATCGTGGACGGCGCAGGCAAGAAGAAGGACATTGATGCAAGGACAAACCAGATCAAGGCTCAGCTTGAGACCACCACATCTTCCTTCGATAAGGAAAAGCTTCAGGAGAGGCTTGCAAAGCTTGCAGGCGGAGTAGCAGTCATCCGTGTAGGTGCAGCTACAGAGACAGAGATGAAGGAAGCAAAGTACAGGATGGAGGATGCTCTTGCAGCTACAAAGGCAGCCGTAGAAGAGGGCATAATCGCCGGCGGCGGAAGCGCATACATCCATGCACAGAAGGAAGTAAAGAAGGTCGCAGACAGCCTCGAGGGCGATGAGAAGACCGGAGCAAACGCAGTACTTAAGGCTCTTGAAGCTCCGCTTTATCATATAGCTGAGAATGCAGGTCTTGAGGGATCCGTGATCGTTAATAAGGTTAAGGAATCCAAGGCAGGCATAGGCTTCAATGCTCTTTCCGGAAACTATGTTGATATGGTCAAGGACGGTATCCTGGATCCTGCAAAGGTTACCCGTACAGCTCTGCAGAATGCTACATCAGTAGCATCCACATTCCTTACAACAGAGTCAGTGGTAGCTACCAAGAAAGAGCCCCCCGCACCCATGCCCGCAGGCGGAGCAGGAATGGGCCCCGGCATGATGTGATGACCAGTAACGAACAATAAAGGCATTAATACACAAGAGCTCCCGTTTGGATACGGGGGCTCTTGTAATTTAGGGTACTTTAATGGCATAATATAGAACAAGCGACGCAAAGAGGCGTTGGGAGGAGGGAACATATGGTATTAGAGGCAGAAGTCATGCAAGAGAAGCGTAAGATAGGCAGAGTAGAGTTTAAGGCCCCCAGTGTGGTTGTAATATGCGCTACAGGAGAGACACTTTATGTGGAGGTCGAGGATGCTTCTCCCAAAGGCATGGGACTTCATATGAAGGATGACAGACCCGACATCATGGGCGAGGACATCATCATCGTGGCGGATACCGTTATCATGTATGCGACAGTAGCCAGGATGGCAAAGAGAGAGGACGGTACATATACGGTAGGTATCCATGGCAAGAAGTTCACCAAGGAAGTACTGGAGTATCTGTTCAAGCATATCGGAAATCCGGAAGATATGTGACGGGAGACAGAGCGATGCCAAAGACCAAGACTATTAAAAAGATCGCAGTTCTCACATCCGGCGGTGATTCGCCGGGCATGAACGCTGCCATAAGAGCGGTAACGAGAAAGGCCATCGTCAACGGTATGGAGGTGGTAGGTGTCCAAAAGGGATACCAGGGACTTCTGGAGGAGGAGTTCATCGACTTTTCCATGAGATCCGTGTCCGATACCATCCAAAGAGGAGGGACCATCTTAAGGACCGCCCGCTCCGAGGAGTTCAAGTCTGATGAGGGCAAGAAAAAAGCAGCGGAGATCTGCCGCGAATACAAGATAGATGCTGTGGTCGTCATCGGCGGAGACGGTTCATACAAGGGAGCTCTGGGGTTATCGCATGAGGGCATCGCCGTTATGGGACTGCCGGGCACCATCGATCTGGATATAGCCTGTACCGATTACACCATAGGCTTTGATACAGCGGTTAATACCGCCCTGGAAGCCATAGACAAGATAAGAGACACATCCACATCCCATGAGAGATGCTCGATCGTAGAAGTCATGGGAAGGAATGCGGGATATATAGCTTTATGGTGCGGCGTTGCATCAGGCGCTGAGGACATACTGATACCCGAGAAGTACACCTATGACGAGCAGGATATAATCAACCACATAATCGAAAGCCGTAAGATAGGTAAGACCCATCATCTCATAATAAATGCCGAGGGGATAGGACATTCCACCTCCATGGCAAGGCGTATAGAGGCTGCCACCGGTATGGAGACCAGAGCTACCATCCTTGGCTACATGCAAAGAGGCGGCTCTCCCACCTGTAAGGACAGATATTATGCATCCATCATGGGAGCCATGGCATCGGATCTCCTCTATGAGGGCAAGATAAACAGGGTCATCGGCTACAGGAACGGAGAATTCACAGACTTCGACATAGACGAGGCATTGTCCATGACCAAGAGCATATCAGAGTATCAATATGATATTGCGAGGGTGCTGGCACACTGATGGGCGATACAGTCGCAAATAAAAAGATAAAAGAGGTCCGGGCTTTATGCGAGCGGTCATCCGCAAGGCGTAAGACCGGACTCTTTGTGGTAGAAGGGGAAAGGATCTTTCGGGAGATACCCAAAGATCGCATAGAGACTGTATATATTTCAGAGGATTATCACAGGGATCACCCCAAGGTCAAGGCAGATCATATTCTTGATAACGATCAGTTCAGAAAGCTGTCCGACACCAGAAATCCTCAGGGCATCCTGGCTGTGGTGAGGCAGAAGAGATATGACCTTAACGACATACTGGGAGGAGACCTGTATCTGATACTTGAGACCATACAGGATCCCGGGAACCTGGGCACCATGATCCGCACGGCAGAGGCAGCAGGAGCCTCGGGAGTGATCATGAACAGGGAATGCGCGGACATTTATTCCCCAAAGGCAGCCCGTTCCACCATGGGGGCCATATTCAGGGTACCCTATATGTATACGGATGATCTTCCGTCGGCTGCAGCCTTGATGAAGGAGGAAGGTATCACCGTATATGCCGCCCATCTTGAGGGCAGGGACATAACAGGTAAGAAACCCGCTGCGAGGCGGGGATATATGATAGGTAACGAAGGCAGCGGCCTGTCAGATGATCTGGCAGCTCTTGCCAACGAAAGGATAAGGATTCCCATGGATGACAGGGCCGAGTCGTTAAATGCGGCGGTTTCGGCGGCCATACTCATGTACTGGGGAAGGATATGATCAGTGGAAAGGAGACGGATATGACCATTGGATTTATCGGACTGGGAAACATGGCAAAGGCAATGATAGGAGGCATACTTGGCGAGCATATCGTATCAGAGGGCTCCATACTTGGATATGACAGCCTCCCCCTGGCGCGCAATCAGGCGGCGGAGACCTACGGTATCGGCATCGGCAGCAATAACATAGATATAGCCCATAAGTCGGACGTCCTGATCCTTGCAGTAAAGCCTCAGGTCATAGAAGATGTCATAAAAGAGATAGCAGAGCATGTAGGCGAAGAAAAGCTGGTGATATCCATAGCGCCCGGCAAGTCACTTGAGCTGCTTCAGGAGAGGTTTAAGACAGGCAGCGGCAGAAAGGTACGGATCGTCAGATGCATGCCCAACACACCGGCCCTTATAGGGGAAGGCATGACAGGTTACTGTGTGAATGAATACGTGACCGACGAGGACAAGTCAACAGCCGTATCCATCCTCTCTTCCTTCGGTAAGGCTGAGGAAGTTCCGGAGAAACTCATACCTGCAGTCACCTCCGTATCCGGGTCCTCCCCTGCGTATGTGTTCATATTAATAGAAGCAATGGCAGATCAGGCCGTGGCTGACGGGATGAACAGGGTACAGGCGTACAAGTTCGCAGCCCAGGCAGTGCTGGGTTCGGCCAAAATGGTGCTGGAGACAGGTAAGCATCCCGGAGAATTAAAGGATATGGTATGTTCTCCGGCGGGAACCACCATAGAAGCCGTAAAGATCCTCGAAAGGGAGGGCTTCAGGGCTGCCATAGAGGACGCCATGGAGGCATGTACGGAAAAAGCCAGATAATGGTAAACGGATAAAAAATTTGTAACAAAATATGGGGTGGGTTATATATGTTACGGACGAAAAACCACTAGATATCGTCCATATTCCGCATATTAAGCCACTTCACGGGGGAACCCGATTTGACAATTGATTACAGAAATGTTACATTTCTGTTACTATGTGTAAGAAGGTAATCTCAGCGGTACTGACATTGACCATGGTGCTGCTGATGGCGACAAATGCATATGCTTCATCCAACGTTATGAAGGAGCTCGCTGCAGGAGCCGGCGGAGAGGAAAGCTCGGTGTCCGTATATGACGGCGAGGGACATGATAAGGCAGAGGCTGACGGATCTGTCGGCATGAAGCCCGTAACGAAGGGCGGCGTATCAGGTAACGGTGAGGTTAAGACCGCCGCAGGAGCCGGCGCCGAGAAGAGTGAAGCTCAGACCACATCTATTGATACACAGGACGATACTGTATCCCAGGGATCGGCATCATCCGATTCGGCATCCACGAACTCGGCATCCGCTGAGTCCGCATCAGCCAACAATGTATCGGAGAATAAAGCTTCAGATGACACAGATGACGAATTTGCCAATCTGTGCATCACCACTGTCGAGAATTCCATGAATGTCAGATCCGAAGCTTCGGAGGATGCCGGAGTTGTAGGATATCTCTATAAGGATTGCGTAGGAGAGATCATCGAGCAGAAGGACGGATGGACTCTTGTTAAGTCCGGCAAGCTCGAGGGCTGGGCTAATAACGACTATCTCCTCTTCGGTGATAAAGCAAGAGATAAGATAGCAGCCTCTGTCATGAAGATCGCAGTCATCAATACAGAGACACTCAGGGTCAGAGAAGCAGGCTCCGAGGATGCTCCCGTCACATCACTCCTTGCCTTAGGCGATGAGGTGGATGTTTTGAGCACGGAGGGAGAAGGCTGGACAAAGGTAAGCTACGAGGATGGTACCGAGGGTGCTATCACAGGCTTCATATCAAACGAATATATTTCCATAAAGAATACATACAAGCAGGGTGAGACCATAGAGGAAGTCAAGGACAGAGAAGAGAGAGCCGCAGCCCAGAAGAAGGCGCAGGCGGCATCTTCAGGAAGCTCAGGTTCCAAGTCGTCAGGAGGCCAGTCCAAGGCAGCTCCCGCTACAACCAACAACGGTGCGGTAGCAGCATCGGTTGATGATGCAACACTTCTGGCAGCTCTCATCCAGTGCGAATGTAACGGACCGTACGAAGGACAGCTGGCAGTCGGAGCAGTTGTCATGAACAGGGTTAAGAGCGGATACGGCAGCATTTCCGGAGCTGTATATGCACCGGGACAGTTCGGACCCGCATCATCCGGAAAGCTGGCCATGACCTTATCCACAGGCGCCATATCGGCTACCGCAAGACAGGCAGCCAATGATGCCATAAGCGGTGTATCCAATGTAGGAAGTGCCAAGTATTTCAGGAATATCAGATCCGGACATGAAGGAATCGTCATAGGCAATCACGTATTCTGGTAGTGTAAGGACATAAAAGCGCTGGCGTAATAGAACGATCCCTCGCAGGTAGTTTTACCTGCGGGGTATTTTTTGTTACAATATCCCTTATAGCATATCAATAAGACAACAGGAGGAATAAAGACATGGGAGCATTGGCAGTCATTTTAGTTCTGATCCTTATCCTTGTGGTAGTGAACGTGAGGATAGTACCTCAGGCAGAGGCCTATGTTATAGAGACCCTGGGGAGGTATAAGACCACCTGGGCAGCAGGCATACACGTGAAGGTGCCCTTCATCGAGAGAGTAGCGGTGAAGATGTCACTGAAGGAGCAGGTGCTGGATTTTCCGCCCCAGCCCGTTATCACAAAGGATAACGTTACCATGCAGATAGATTCGGTAGTCTTCTGTAAGGTGTTCGATCCCAAGCTTTATGCATACGGAGTAGAGCATCCCATAGCAGGACTTCAGAACCTTGCCGCAACAACCCTTAGAAATATCATAGGTGAGATGGAGCTCGACCAGACCCTTACGGGACGTGATCAGATAAATGCGAAGATGCAGACTATACTGGATGAAGCCACGGACCCCTGGGGTATCAAGGTAACCAGAGTCGAGATCAAGAATATCGCTCCTCCCAAGGAGATCGAGATGATCATGACCAAGCAGATGAGAGCCGAGCGTGAGAGGAGACAGACAGTCCTCGAGGCACAGGCTCATCAGGAAGCCGTAGTAGCAAGAGCAGAGGGTGATAAGAAAGCCAAGATCCTTGCAGCCGAGGCAGAGAGAGATGCTCAGGTCGCACTTGCGGAGGGCCGCGCCAGATCCAAGAAGCTGGTATACGAAGCCGAGGCAGAGGGTGTCAAGATGCTGAACGAAGCCAGGATCTCAGAGGGAGTGCTCAGACTCAAGGGCATAGACGCCTTAAAGGAGGTAGCAGACGGCAGAGCCACCAAGATCTTCATGCCATCAGATATCTCATCTGTTGTAGAGACTCTTGGAGTAGCAGCAGAGGCTCTTGGAGTAGGCAATTCCACACCTGTTGATGATTCACCGAAGGAAGAGCCTGTACCCGAGCAGGATCCCTGCATCGACGAAGAGACAGGCGCAGGCGGAAGAGAAGCAGCGGAAGCTACAGAAGCCATCATGCATGATGTAGAGTCAAGGGATGATGAGCTTTGATGCCGACATGATCATAATGCGGCATCGGATATGACTTAAGGACATGGAGAGAAGTATGGTATCACTGGTTGGCAGGAGTTTTCTTACATTAAAGGATTTCACACAGGAGGAGATAGCCTATCTCCTGGATCTTTCTGCATACTTCAAGAAGCTTAAAAAGGAGAATGTGCTGCATGACAGGCTCAAGGGCAGGAATATAGCACTGATCTTTGAGAAGACTTCCACAAGGACGAGATGCTCCTTTGAGGTAGCAGCCCATGATCTGGGCATGTGCACCACATATCTCAATCCCCAGAGCTCACAGATCGGTAAGAAGGAGAGCATAGAGGACACGGCAAACGTTTTGGGCCGTATGTTTGACGGTATCGAGTACCGCGGCTTCGGCCAGGAGATAGTGGAGAGCCTTTCAAAGCACTCCGGAGTACCTGTATGGAACGGCCTGACCAACGAATACCATCCTACACAGATACTGGCAGATCTTCTTACCATGAGAGAGCATATAGGAGAGCTTAAGGGCAGGACCCTGGCATACATGGGAGACGCCAGATATAACATGGGCAATTCGCTTATGATAGGCTGTGCCAAGATGGGCATAAACTTCCATGCAGTGGCACCTAAGAAATACTTCCCCGAAGAAGCCCTGGTAGCAGAGTGCAGGAAATGGGCCGAAGGATCAGGTGCTTCCATAGTGCTCACAGAGGATGTAAAGGAAGGTACTGCAGGAGCAGACGCAGTTTATACTGATGTATGGGTATCCATGGGAGAGCCCGAGGATGTCTGGGAGGAAAGGATAGAGGACCTGACTCCCTACAGAGTGACCATGGACGTGATGAAAAACGCATCTGACAAAGCCATATTCATGCACTGCCTGCCCTCCTTCCATGATCTGGATACGGATATAGGCAAGGAGATAAACAGAAAATACGGACTTACATGCATGGAGGTCACAGACGAAGTATTCAGAGCCTACAGCGGCCCCGTATTTGATGAAGCAGAAAACCGTATGCATACCATAAAGGCGGTCATGGCAGCAACCTTGTCCGATGAATGGGACATCAAATAAAGCATGAGATTTGACCGCACCAACCCGAAATTTCTCATGGATCTTGCATCCATGATCCTGGCAATGGCGATAATCGTACTGACCATCATCGTGATATTCGATGGGTCGAGGACGATCCTTGCCATTGCTTTTTATGTAGGTGCACTTCTTATGATACTCAAAATGGTAAGGGGAGTATATGTAAGGAAGTACCATGCCTTAGTCTGTATCATACCGGCAGCGGTCTGTATCGCAGGTGGACTCATGTCCGAGGGTATAGTCCCGATGCCGTATTTTTTCTAAAAGGTGAAACATATGGAGCTTTCCGAATTTCTTATGAGCAGGAAGGACTATGTCTCGGGGCAGGAGATAGCGGATGCCATGGGCATATCCCGTAATGCGGTATGGAAACAGATAGAGAGATTAAGACGCGAAGGAGTGCAGGTCGAGGCCGTAACAGGCAAAGGCTACAGGATAAAGGACCTGAGCATGGCCTTTGGCGCCGGATCCATCGGATCCCTGCTGGATACAAAGTGGCTCGGCAGGGAGCTTTTATTCTACGAAGAGATTGACAGCACTAACGAGGAATTAAAACGCAGGGCGGCAAAGGGAGCGAGGGAAGGTCTCATGGCCGTGGCTGACATCCAGAATGCGGGCAAGGGCCGCAGAGGCAGAGGCTGGGAAAACCCCGGCGGAGTCAATATAGCCATGAGCTATCTGCTAAGACCGGATATGAATCCCGACACAGCTCCCATGATGACCCTCATCATGGCCATGGCAGCCAGAGAGGGTATAGAGAAGGTCACAGGGCTTAAGACCATGATCAAGTGGCCCAATGACGTTGTGATAAACGGTAAAAAGGTTGTAGGCATCCTGACGGAGATGACGGCCGAGCCCGATTACATCCATGAGGTGATCATAGGCACGGGCATAAACGTCAACACGGAAAGCTTTGACGGAGAACTTAAGGACAAAGCCACCTCCCTGTACATTGAAGGAGGAGTCAGATATTCCAGATCAGGGATAACAGCCGAAGTCACCAACTCTTTTGAAAAACTCTATGAGGGTTTCCTTAAAACGGGAGATCTGTCGGGACTTAAGGACGAGTATAACAGCATCTGCGTCAATACCGGCTGTGAGGTCTGTGTGCTGGATCCTGCAGGCTCGTATGAGGGAGTGGCCTGCGGTATAGATGATAAAGGGGAACTGATAGTCAAAAAGGAAGGCGGAGAAACAGTTGCGGTCTACGCCGGAGAAGTATCGGTAAGAGGTATATACGGATATGTATGAGAATGATGAGCAGCAGGTAGTGATCTGCGGGGCCAATTCATATGAGAAGAAATACTACTTTAACAAGGAGTTTTCCAAACTCCCTGATCAGGTAAAGGATATCCTTAAGGTGATCTGCGTGGAATTCACGGAGAAATGCGGAGGGGTCTTTGTCATAAAGTTCGATGAAGAGGGCGAGCTCCGTCTTGTGACCGATGCAGAGGAAGCAGATGCCTTCTATGATGAGATAGGAGCAGAGCTTGAGATCAAGAACCTTCAGATGACCCGGAGGGAACTCTTTAACGAGATCACTCTGTTCTATAAGGTCGTATTCATGGGAGAAAAGATAGACCTATGAGCAAGACCTCCGGTATCCTGATGCCCCGTAAGGGGGAGATATTTACCATGCTCTCGCCTATGGCGGGGGTGACTGACAGATCCTTTCGCACCATATGCAAGGAGATGGGAGCGGACATGACTGTCACAGAGATGATCTCCGCTAAAGCCGTGACCTATGGGAATAAAAAAACAATAGCCCTGTGTCCGGCGGATGATACGGAACATCCCATAGCACTCCAGATCTTCGGCTCTGAACCCGATGTCATGGCACAGGCTTCATCCATACTTTCCGACAGGATTCCCTTTGACATACTTGATATAAACATGGGATGTCCCATGCCCAAGATAGTAAACAATGGTGAGGGCTCCGCCCTTATGAAAGATCCCGCTCTTGCAGGAAGGATAGTAGCTGCCATACGCCGCTCCATCGATAAACCTGTTTCGGTAAAGATCCGTGCAGGGTTTGACAAAAGCCATATCAATGCTGTGGAAACAGCACTTGCCCTGCAGGAAGCCGGAGCGTCATACATAGTCATACACGGTCGTACAGCAGACCAATACTATGAAGGCCGTGCTGACTGGGACATCATAGCCTCCGTCAAGGAAGCACTTGATATACCCGTCATAGGAAACGGAGACGTGACGGATATTGACAGTGCAAGGAAGATGATGGCTCACACCGGATGCGACGGAGTGGCCATAGGCAGAGCAGCCCGGGGGAATCCCTGGATATTCCGGGAGATCTCCACGGGAACCGGATACAGGCCGACAACGGATGAGAAGATATCCATGATGCGAAGACACCTTGATATGTGCATAGAGGAAAAGGGAGAGTATACGGGTATCAGGGAGATGAGAAAGCATATCGGATGGTATACCCAGGGTATGAAAGGCTCCGCAAGCTTAAGACGCAGCATCAATGAAGCAGAAAGCGCAGACG
>CAMOIV010000035.1 GCA_946616305.1 uncultured Lachnospiraceae bacterium
TTTAGCGGGATTATGGCAGCATATATTGTAATGTTATGTAAATTAAGGTTTTTTGGATTTTGGGATTTTTTATTCGAAGATAAATCACAGGGGATGATAGATGAACCACGAACCCCGTCCCCTAGGCTCACCCCCGCCCCTGAGGTTCATTCGTATGAGGAAACGATATCCAGTATCTCTCTGGCATAGTTGGGATATTTTCTGACTAACTCCTCAACCTCTCTCTTGGCTATGTCTCTGTTCTCGGTGTTGAACTCTATCCTCTTTCTCAGGCCCTGGCGCCTGGATACAAGCTCATGACGGAGCTCCACCATTTCCCTCCTGTCCACCACGGCCTCTGCCTGATGGAGCCATAAGGTGGGATAAGCCACGTTCATGTTGATAAGCTCTTTCCTGAACCTTTCCTCCGCCGCATCAAGTTCGAGACTTGTACGTCTTATGAGATCCCGCTCGTATTTTTCATCCTGATAAAGCTTGTATCTGCTCTCAAGCTCACGGGCGGACTTCACGTGATATTTCTCGTATTCGTAGGACAGCAGGTTTTGGATGTTCACGTATCTTATCTTCACGGTATTCTGCTTTGCAACGATCTGATTGATCTGATTTCTGGCACTCCTCTCGCTGAGTCTGGCATTGAGGAACACCGTAAAGCAGACAGTTATGGCGATGGCTCCGAAAGCCGTGGCAAGCACGAAACCGGGCATCACATCCATATCAAACACGAACTGCAGTATAGCCAGTATCAGCATCACGAATATCATGGCAAAAAGGGCGATGACCACGATGTTCTTGCAGCTGTTCTTCTTCATCCTGGCCTCACGGACAGCGAACTGCCTCGTCACCTTCTCAGCCTCAAGTCTGCGCAGATCCTCCTTGACCACATCCTTATAGGATTCATGCTCCTTGATATCCTCCAAGGCCTTTGGCATATCCGCCGCCAAGGCCTCCATATGCTGATATGATGCTTCATCTATCTTTCCAAGCCTGCCGGAATGTGTCTCACTCTCGGCCAGCAGGTTTATGACATTTTCCGCAGCGGATATAAGACAGTTCCCACTGTCCTCCGGAATGGAATCTATGACCTCGCAATCCTTAAGATAATCGGTCACGTACCTGTATTCTCTTGACGCATCCTCGATCTCCCTGGTGCATTCCGCCATCTGGTCACACAGATTGGTGATATACCTCTCCCTCATCCTTCTCTGGGACATGTCTATCTCCGAGCGCCTGAGATTCTCTACCTCCGGTACATCATCCTCTTCGTGTACGTCATAGTATTCCTCGACCTTATGCCGGCCAAAAAGCCTTTTGATCCCGTCAAATAAACTCATGCTGCGAAATCCTTCTGTAATCGGTCTTCAGTACAAGGATCAGATCCTCTATATCATCCTCGGCGCCCTTTTTAAGTCCCGCCAAAAGCTTATCCTCTATACCGCCTATCTCTTTGACCGGCGCCTTGAGAGCCTCCTCTATCTCTCCTGCCAGGGCCTCATCGGGTCTCTCCTTAATGAGGGAATCGGCATACTCCACTCTGGACATGGATAGTCTCTTGCAGTAAAACGCCTTTCTTTTATCACCGGCCTTGTCAAAGCACTCTCTGGCCCTGTCGAACATGAAGAATTGAGCATACAGTTTTCCCAGCTTTATAAGAAGGTCTCCATACTGCCCCATATCCTTCTCATCTTCCGAATCCATAAGCTCTCTGGCATGCTCATACATCATAAGGGCGGGCCTGAGCTTCAGGTTCTCAACCATGAAGTCACCTCTGGATATGAGCCTCACATATTCCCTTATATCATCCCTGGATGACAACAGGCCTCTGATCTTCTCAAGCTTTGTCTCCGGCATGAAGTGACGATAGGACAGGATGGTCAGCACGAACTCGGCAAGCCTCTTTCTCCTTCTTTCAAGATCCTCCGCAAGATCCGTTAGATCCAGCTCATTCCTGATGTATATGATCAGATCGTCGCTTATGATGTAATCCCCGAGGCTTATGATGTTCTCCGAGAGTACATGAGCCAGCTCTTCAAAGGAATACACGGATACCGAAAGCTCCGGTATGGCATATGCAGTTTGTGAATACTTACCTATACACTCGTAGATCATTACAGATAAACCCTCGTTTTGATCACATTACCGCTTGATCTGTAGATCTCTCCGAACCCCAGATCATACGCCTCTATCTCCATAAGATCCGTATCCTTCATCTCAAAACAGAAACGGACTCTCGTGCATTTATCTGGCCTTTGAGGAAACTCCTCGGCCCTTATCACGCTGTATCTCACCTCTGTGGTATAGTAGGACTCTATCCTTATCCTTATCTCCCTGTCCTCACCCAGCATGAATTCCAGTTCTCTCTTTGCGTCATACCAGTTACTGCCGGCATACACCAGCCCCAGATAGGTCTCCTGACCGTCCTCGTAGATATGTATGCCCACATCCGAAGTAACCTTGTCCCTGTCAAAGAATTTGCATGAGGAAAGCTGCGGATTGCCGTCCCTGTCATCGATACCCGCATAGCAGGCGCCCTTGGTATAGAGATTTCTGCCCTGAAATACCCTGCGCCTTCTCTCGCACAGATACTGTACGGAACGATCCAGCCATCCTCCCTCAAAACCCTCTCCCGAGAGATATACCGCCGATACTATCTCGGAATCAAGGATGGATCTTGCTATCTCCAGGAAGGTCCCATCATCCTTTCCCGGCATGTCAAAAACTCTCTCCTCCACCATGCTGACATGAGGTCTTACATCCAGTCTGGTGGAAAGCATCATGCTGCGTAAACGCTGACCGTCAAAGTCAAAGAGAGCTATCTTGTTTCTGGTGAGCTCCTGTTCCTGATTCATGGCATAGTAGAAAAAGCTCTCCGGATAGCCGGATATCCTCACATTTTTACCGTCTTCCTTCAGGAAATCACAAACCTCCTCCAAAAGCCTTACCGTATCCTCCAGAGGTTCAGGGATCGTGATCACCACTCTCTCAACCTCGGAATAAGGCGCATAGGAGCCTGACAGATGTATGGACTTTCTGATAAAGCCCCGCAGCAGCTCTTTGCAGGGAATACTAACATCCCCGACTGTTACAGCCTCGTCTCTCAAAGCCCCGGATATCAGACTGGAAACCTTCGTGCGTTCAGGATCCTCACATCTTGCGGCATCCTCACCGAAGAGTATGTCATCGACTCCTGCTCCGATACTGGCCAGAACAGGGATCACGTATTTCTCCGATCCCGTGATGACGGGAACAGAGACTACCTCTTCGCCCTCTTCCTTCTCTATGCTGATGCTGATCTGGGCAACCTTATCCGTCAGGTCGCATCCGATGACTCTTCCCATATGATCTCCCGGACTATCCTGTCCTTCCTGATATAGTCTTCCGCCAGCTCCATAAAGCTGTCCGTATCCTTCATGTTATATGTGAGTATGGCATCCTGGAGTATGTCATATCTGCCGTTTCCGCCGTTAAGCTCATCAGCGGATCTCTCCACCCCGCTCCTGGTGAGGCCCCTCTCACTATCCTGAGGCTCCTCCTCATCCTCCTCATCACGGATATTCTCCTCCGTGATATAATACTGGATCGTCTCTCCCGGAAAGACATCAAACCTGGTCTGATATATGCCGGGATAAAGCTCCTTCATGGGTTGGCTCTTATAGCTCACACTGTTACCTTCATCATAATCAAGGCAGTAGTTAAAGGTCACCCGCTTTGCAGCCTCCGTCCTGTAGTCTATGAATACATCATGGGAAAACAGGTCCAGGGAGGGAATAAGATCCCTGTATCTGAGGAAGAAATCAAATACCACGTCTCTCTCCGCCAGCTCTCTGATATAAGGATACAGTATCCTGTCGCTTCTGAGGTCCCGCTTGTCGGAGAAGAATCTGATAAGGCAAAGAGCCTCCACATCCGAAATCTCCTCATCCATGGCAAAATCCAGAAGTCCCATAAAGAACCTGTCATCCAAAACAGTATCCTTCAAAAAGGCTTCCTTGGCCGATTCCCTGAAATACTGGCTCACTATCTTCTTGGAGGCATTCCTTCCAAGATAATCAAAGAATATCTCGTCCCGCTCGCCTATATAAGCACCTGTGGACAGCATCTGATCTATGATGCGTCCCTCTATCACGGTAGGATCGCAGTCAAAGTTCTTACAGGCTCTCCAGATACTCTTAAGGTCTCTTACCGTACCCTCGAAATATCTGGACATGAAATCCAGTATCAGCTCATTGTATTTATTCCCCTTGAAGGATCCCTCGGCGATCTCCAAAAGCACGGGATCCACCTCTCTGCCCTCCTCGATGAAATGAGTCGATATCCTCATGAGGATCTTGGGGTCCATGCCGTAGGATCCGTAGGTCCTTATGACCTCATAGGCTTCATCGTCATCACCTTTTATGGAACAAAAACGTATATATTCGTTCCTCTCATCCATGGAGAGGTCCTTGACATCCACACTGCTAAGCACACTGTCGATCTCATCGGTCATGTTATTATCGTAATAATACCTGAGCAGAGAGATCAGAAGCCCCTCCTTGAATATCTCCGAGAAGAGGTCAGATTCCGTGATCCTCCTGACATATTCATGATTCCTGTCATCCACGGATATGGTGTTCCTGCCCTTTTCCGCCAGAGCCACCCACAGTCCCGGCTCATCAAGCCTCGGATACTCTATGGTATTGAGGAAATCATTGATACGAAGCAGCCTTATATCCTGATATGTCACATACTGTTTGCCGTATCTTTTCCCGTCCTCATCCTCAAAGAAGAGCTCATAATCGTTATCATAGATATTGACATAGGCCCGGCCTGCCTTTACAGGCACTACCCTCTCTTCCCTGAAGGCCTCCTCGATAACAATGAGGCTCCTGATCCTGGGATCGTCTACGGTTACAAGACGCTTAAAGCCGTTGGAGATAATGGCACGGTCTAACATCTTGCTGTCAAATCCCGGCCTTTTCTCTCCCTTAAGGAACTTCAGATGATCGATTATGATGGCCAGGTTCTCATCCATACGATCATTGAGTATCTCGTTCAGGGCAAAGGTGGAGCATGCATCCATGCTTTGGGACAGAAAGCCCTGACACTCATCCTTGTTCACGATCATGTTGGCATATACATATGCCTTCAGGTCCGGAGGCAGATCGTTCTTGAAACTGTAATACATGAGCACATTCTTGGGCAGCAGCCTTGATGTGTTCTGATCCATGGTATACAGGTAGAAGTCATAGAGGTTTGTGACCCCAAGATCCCTGGTTACCGCCTCCTTGAAGAATCCGTGATACTTCCTGTCGGTTATGTCATTCCTTATGAGATAGGAGCAGATGGATCTTAACATCTCATCATCCTTGAACTCCTTGAAATATGCAGCCATGATGTTCATGACTCTCACATCAAAGCCGCGAAGCCTCTGTGTCAGGAGGGCTACAGACTCCGCGATCTCCTTTTTGAGCAGACCGTATTTTATGGCAAAATTCAGTACATTGATCTCAAAATCAGAAAGCTTGTTTATCAGATAGGGCTCATGGGAAAAGATGCTGTAAGCCTCAAGATACATAAGAGGGCTTGTGACTCCGGCCATGATCTGCTCCTCAAGCAGGGCCTTTTCCCTCTCATGCGATCTCTTGATGCTCTCGTCCAGATATATGAGTATCCAGAGAACCCTCCAGGAGGATCTGTCCCTGTCATATATATCCCAGACCTTTCTCACGGTCTTTGCAAGCTCCTTGCTGTCCTGATCGCACATGGCACGAAGATACAGATAATACGACAGTATATCGTGATCCGTATCATTTACATCTCCCATCTGGCGTCCCACGGCGTTCAGGACTATCTCCGCCTCATCGTACCTCTTGGAGGCCAAAAGAAGCTGGGCCTGCATCAGCCTGCTCTCGGTATCATTCCTGTCGATGGCCAGAAGCCTCTCCAGATATCTGTTGGACCTCTCTATCCATTCCCCGGCGGAGGTATCTCCTATCCTGAAACCTATGAACTCCTTCATAAGCTTCACGGTCATCATCTTCTTCGTATAGACTGCATCCAGCTTCATGCGGTCTACGCTCCTGCCCTCCACAAAAACAGGGATCGACATATTGGTATGCAGTGCTTTTATGGTAATGCTGCCGAAATTATGCCCCATATGCAGCTTGTCGGAAAGTATCCTGTATCTGATCTCCGCAAAGTTTCCTTCGAAGTCCTCTGCACCGTATTCGCTCTGGCAAAGCTCTATGAAGTCACCGTCTTTACTTGCCTCGAAGCCGGGATACCCCCATCCGCTCTTTTTTATGGCAAGAGTCATTTCACGGTCTTCCTTTATGTTGCGAAGTACAACGCTGCTCTCGGCAAAGCTTAATATCATGGGCATCTTCTTATTGGATTCCACAAGGAATTCCTCAACACCCAGAGCCCTTGACTTTTCATCCCGGTCCTGGCCCCTGAAGGCACGGTATTTGAAATAGATATCCCGTTCCCCGTCCTCAAATATCCTGCCGATGCCATCCTTATAGAACAGCTCTACTGCTTCATTAAAATCGGCCTTGGCCAGGTTGGTGAAATGGAACAGGTTCCTTATGGATCCCTGTGAGGATTCAAGATCCTCCTTCACCACGCTTAAGATCACGGGAATCCTGATTTCTCCTGCATCGGAAACAATATAGATACTGCCCTTGAAAACGGTGCCGGCATCAAGTCCCTTTGTCCCGATCTCATAATCGATCCCTATGCCTTCCTCCCCTATCCTGCCGTTATAGTCAAGAAGTGACAGGCGGATCCTTCTGTGAGAGGTGCGTATCATAAAGGCTATCCTCTCGGTATTTTTGGCATTGAGAATAAAGGAGCCCTGAAGCCTCCCGTCTACCGGACATGAACCCTCGATTTTCTTTATATCAAGAGCAAGACTCAATCGATACCCTCCCGAAGCAATGACATCAGAGCATCATTATCTTCTCTTTTCATTATACAGAATCTTGCAAATCTTTCATCAAGGCCTCTGAAGGTGGAGCAGTCCCTGATGAACATCTTTTCCCTGATGGCTCTTTCAAAAAACTCCTTTGAATCCATCTTATCCTTCGGCAGCCTAAGCAGGATGAAATTGCCCTTCGGATCATAATATTTAAGTCCCAGGGATCTCATGTCATCAAGGATATGGCATATCCTGTCCCTCTCCTCCCTGATGTATCTGCGGCTTCTTTCTATGAAGTCCGTATCCGCTACCAGCACTTCTCCGGCCTTTGCCGCAAAGGAACTGACAGACCATGGATCCATGTGTTCCCTGATCTGCTGTTTCATCTTTTCATCATGACATACCGCATAGCCCAGCCTTAACCCCGGAGCACAGAAGAACTTGGAGAAACTCCTTATGACGAAAAGACACCGGTATTCCCCTGTAAGCGGAGTGATGTCATATTCATCATCCGCAAAATCCATATAGGTTTCATCAACGGCACAGGTGATGTTCAGTGCTTCGCATCTGTCAAGTATCCTTCTGAGATCATCCTTACGGACCGCATAAGAGGTAGGGTTTGAAGGGCTGCAGATCATAACAAGATCCAGGCCTTTCTCAAGCCTTTTTATAAGGTCCCCGGTATCAAGCCGGAAATCCTCCTCCTCTTTAAGATCGAAATAGCATGCCTCTCCTCCGCACAGCATGACATTTCTCTCATATTCGGAATAAGCCGGTGCAACTATAAGAGTCTTTGGCTTTATCTTATGTCTTATGACGCTGCCGATCAGCTCGGAGGATCCGTTGCCTACGATGATGTCTGAAGGATCGGCCTTGCAGTATCCCGCTATAGCCTCTCTGAGGGATGTATATTCCCTGTCCGGATAATGCTCTATGCAGTCCAGTTCTCCCTCCATGCTTTTTTTGAAGTGATCGGAGATCCCCAGGGGATTCACATTTGCCGAAAAGGAGATTATCTCCTCTTTTCTGATACCGTATAGTTCTTCTATTTTTTCCAGATCCGATCCGTGGAAAGCGTTCATCATCTCTTCCTCCATGTGGAAGGTGCAAACAGTATCAGCATGGGGAACAGCTCCAGCCTGCCTGCCAGCATGTCAAAGCAGAGCACATATTTCACAAAGGGTGAAAAAGCACTGAAATTACAGGTTGGACCGATAGTGGAAAAACCGGGGCCGATATTATTCAGTGTGGCCGCTACTGCAGTGATATTGGTCTCCAGATCAAATTCATCCATACTCACAAGTAACAGGGAGGCGACTATTATAAGGATGTATGTCACGGTATAGATGCTGACACCGCTAACCGTCTCCTCCTTGAGCTTTCTGCCGTCCAGATAGACATTCTGCACAAGTCTCGGATGTATGAAGCCTTTTATCTTTCTCACATGGCTCTTGACCGCTATGATGATCCTGGATACCTTAAATCCTCCTCCTGTGGAGCCTGCACATGCTCCGATGAACATCAGGGTAAATAACACGGTCTTGGACAGAGCGGGCCAGGTGTCAAAATCAGCGGTGGCATAACCCGTGGTGGTTATAATGGATGAAACCTGGAAAAATGCCTTTATAAAGCCGTCTGCCACCCCGTTAAACAGATGTCTCGCATCTATCATTATCACGATCACCGAGACCGCTATGATGCCAAGATAAGTCCTTACCTCATCCATACGAAAAGCTTCCTTAAGGCTGCGCCTCAGGAAAAGGAAGAAATAAAAGTTAAAGTTTATACCGAAGAGCACCATGAATATGCCTATGATAAGCTGCTGCAGATAGGTATAATCCGCTATGGATGAATTCCTTACGCCGAAGCCTCCCGTACCTGCAGTACCAAAAGACAGGGTTATGGAATCAAAGGGAGCCATACCGGATATGAGCAGTATGATTATCTCCGCCACTGTCATGGCAAAATATATGATATACAGTATCTTTGCCGACTCCTTAAGCTTCGGCACCAGCTTGCCGACCTCGGGTCCCGGAGACTCGGATCTCATAAGGTGCATATTCTGGGCTCCCGTCATGGGAAGGACCGCAAGCATGAAAACAAAAACTCCCATGCCTCCTATCCAGTGTGTGAAACTCCTCCAGAACAGTGAGCAGTGTGACAGAGCCTCAACATCCGTTAAGATACTGGATCCTGTAGTCGTAAAGCCGGACACGGTCTCAAAAAAGGCGTCGGTAAAGGATGGTATCTCACCTGTTAATACAAAGGGCAGGCACCCTACCAGTGACATCAGTATCCATCCCAAGGAGACCACTACAAAGCCCTCCTTGGCATAAAAGATCTGTTTCTTTATCTTGAATCTGGATGCTATAAACCCTATGACAAAGCAGATGATACCGAGTATGAGATATACAAATCCCATCTTCTCCCTGTAGACAAGAGATACTGCAGCAGGGGTGAGCAGGAGCAATCCCTCAACCTCAAGCAGCCTGCATAAGATAAGAACTATGCTCTCTATGTTCAAGCTTCCCTACCTCCAGTCCGCAGAATATCATTAATGTCATTAAGTCCCGGGTGGGTTGTGACTATGATGACCCTGTCACCCACATGGATCTCACTTGCGCCCTTGGGATACATGATGGCATTCCCTCTCCTGATACAGGCCACGATGACATTGTCCTTGAGCTTAAGCTCCTGCAGTGGTCTGTCACAGGCCTCGGATCCCTCCTTAATGTAGAACTCCAAAGCTTCTGCCTTGCCGTCCAGGATATTGACCAGAGTTTCCACATGGCTCCTGCCTCTTGAATTCTCCATGGCGCGTACCGTAGCCGCAACGTTATCTGCCACCACGCTCCTTGTATGAAGTATGGTACCAAGATCCACCTCGTCTATGATGCTGTCAAACATCATCCTGTTGACCTTTGCCACGATCTTGGCCTTGCTGTTATGCTTCTTTGTAAAGAGGGACAGGAGTATGTTTTCCTCGTCTATGTTGGTCAGAGCCACCAGGGACTGGGTGGTCTCAAGCCCCTCCTCCATGATGGTGGTCTCCTCGGTACCGTCACCGTTTATAATGGTCGCTTCCTTCAGGTATTCATCAAGCTCTGCACACTTTGCCTTGTTTTTCTCTATGATCTTTACATCTATCCCTATGTCTATCAGCTCCTTGGCAAGATAAAAGGTTATATTGCCGCCTCCCACTATCATGGTGTTCTTTACCGCATGGGTCTCAACCTTGATCTCCCTGAAGAATCTGGTCGCGCTTTGCGCGGAAGCTATGAAGGAAATGCGGTCTCCCTGGCATAATACCGTAGAGCCGTTGGGGATGATGACCTCGTCATTCCTCTCTACCGCACAGATGACTATCTCCGTTCTGATATCCTTCGACAGATCCTTTATCATCATATCCTTCAGAGGCGAGTCCTCTTCGATCCTGAATTTCAAAAGGTCGATCCTGCCTCCGGAAAGAGTATCTATCTTCATGGCCGAAGGGAACCTCAAAATCCTTGCTATCTCTCTTGCCGCAGCCCGCTCGGGGTTTATTATCATGGCAAGTCCCAGCTCCTCTTTAAAGAATGAAAGCTCATCAAGATATATGGGATTTCTGACCCTGGCTATGGTCTTCACGTTTTTATTCGACTTCTTTGCGATCAAACAGCAAAGAAGGTTCACCTCATCGGAGCCGCAGGCAGCTATCAGTATATCCGCACTGTCTATGCCGGCCTCCTTTTGAGCGCTTATGGAGATCCCGTTTCCCTCAACACCTATCACATCATAGGCATTGACCACGTCACCCAATACATCCCTGTCCAGGTCGATCACTGCTATGTTGTGATCTTCCTTTGACAGGATCTGTGACAGTACCGATCCTACTTTGCCGCATCCGACAATGATAATGTTCATTTCTCTCTCCGCCTTTTCGTTTTATGCTGATATTTCATTACCGGTATATAACTGGTAGTATTTACCCTTTTTTTCTATGAGCTCGCTGTGAGTTCCCTTTTCTATGATCCTTCCATGCTCCAGGACTATTATGCAGTCGGAATTCTTAACCGTGGAAAGCCTGTGGGCTATGACAAAGGTGGTCCTCCCCTTCATGAGTCTGTCCATACCGTCCTGGATGAATTTCTCGGTCCTTGTATCAATGGAGCTCGTTGCTTCATCCAGTATCAGGACCGGAGGATCCGCAATGGCCGCTCTTGCAATGGCAAGGAGCTGTCTCTGTCCCATTGACAGGTTGGCCCCGTCCCCCTGGAGCATGGTATCATACCCCTTTGAAAGCCTTCTGATAAAGCCGTCCGCATTGGCCAGTTTTGCCGCGGCTATGACCTCTTCATCGGTTGCGTCAAGCTTGCCGAAGCGTATGTTCTCCATAACTGTCCCGGTAAAAAGATGGGTGTCCTGCAGCACCATGCCAAGGGATCTCCTGAGATCACTCTTTTTGATCTTGTTGATATTGATCCCGTCATATCTTATCTTACCGTCCTGTATATCATAAAATCTGTTGATAAGGTTTGTAATGGTGGTCTTGCCTGCTCCCGTGGAGCCAACGAAGGCGATCTTCTGACCCTGCTTTGCATAAAGGTCAATATTATGCAATACCAGACGGCCCGAGGTGTATCCGAAATCCACATCATCCATCTCCACCTCGCCCTTGAGTATCTTATAATCCGTTGTATCCGTCGCCTTGTGATAATGTTTCCAGGCCCACATCCCTGTATGCCTGTCAGTAGGTTCGATATTGCCCTTATCATCCACCGTAACGTTTACGAGCTCCACATATCCCTCATCCTTCTCTGTCTCTTCGTCTAAAAGGGCAAATATCCTTTCGGCTCCGGCAAGGGCCATCATCACCGAATTGAATTGCTGGGACACCTGGTTTATGGGCATGTTAAAGCTCTTGTTGAAGGTAAGAAAGCTGGCAAGCTTTCCTATGGTGAGCCCTCCTGTTCCGAAAAGGACCATGGCTCCTCCGGCCGCAGCGCAGATCACATAGCTTAAGTTGCCAAGCTGTGCATTGACCGGGCCAAGGATATTGGCGAATTTATTGGCACTGTAAGCCGCCTCGCACAAAGCCTCGTTCCTTATATCAAAATCCCTTATGGCTTCATCCTCGTGGTTAAAGACCTTTATGACCTTCTGTCCGGATATCATCTCTTCTATGAATCCGTTAAGAGCGCCAAGATTCTTCTGATGAACGATAAACCCTGCTCCGGATCTCTTACCCAGGGCCCCTGTGGTAAATACCATGACAGACACCATGAGAAGTGTCAGCCCTGTCAGGGGTACGCTCAGGACGATCATGCTGGCCAGCACGGATACAATGGTTATGATGCTGGACATGAGCTGTGGCAGAGTCTGAGAGATCATCTGTCTTAAGGCATCTATATCGTTGGTATATACCGACATGATATCGCCGTGGGAATGTGTATCGAAATACTTTATGGGCAGCTCCTCCATATGGGTAAAAAGCTCCTTACGTATCTCAAGCAGTGTTCCCTGGGACACATTTATCATTATCCTCTGTACCGTATAGGTGGATATCACTCCCAGGCCATACAGTACGGCAACCCTTGTTATCGCCCTGAGAAGAGGTGTGAAGTCATGGCTTCCCGTCTTCAGCATGGGCATGATGAAATCATCTATAAGATTCCTGGTAAAGAGGGTTCCCTGTACGGATGCCATAACACCCACAAAGGTAAGGACCACCACAAGAACAACATGTATCCTGTAATCCCTGAATACATATCCCAGTGTTCTCTTAAGCAGCTTCCCCGGGTTCTTTACCTTGACCTTGGGTCCTCCCCGCATGCCCCGGCCCCCGGGCCCTTTTATCTCTCTTATCCTCTCTTCTGCCATTTTTATACCTCAATCGAAGGGATCGTCAAAATCACCCGTACCGCCTGTCTGAGATTCATATACATCCCTGTAGATCGCCGATCTTTCCAGCAGCTCCTCATGTGTACCCACATCCGATATGCGGCCGTCATCCATGACGACTATCCTGTCCGCATTCTGCACGGAAGCTATCCTCTGGGCTATGATAAATATGGTGGTATCGGGGATGTCTTCATTTATCGCCTTCCTGATCTTTGCATCCGTAGCCGTATCCACCGCCGATGTGGAATCATCGAATATGATGACCTTGGGCTTCTTAAGGAGAGCTCTTGCTATGCAAAGTCTCTGCTTCTGTCCTCCGGATACATTGCTGCCTCCCTGCTCTATAACCGTATCGTAGCCGTCACTCATCCTTTCGATGAAATCATGGGCGCAGGCCATCCTGCAGGCTTTCTCGCACTCTTCTAACGTGGCATTCTCATTACCCCATCTCAGATTCTCCAGGACCGTTCCCGAGAACAGATTGTTCTGCTGCAGGACCATGGATACCTCATCACGGAGGGTCACAAGATCATAGTCCCTTACATCGACTCCGCCTACCCGAACGCTTCCTTCCGATACATCGTAGAGTCTGGGAATAAGATTCATAAGAGATGACTTCGCGGAACCGGTCCCTCCCATGATCCCTATCATCTCTCCGGATCGTATGTGAAGATCTATATCCTTCAGTACGTATTCCTCAGCGGTCTTATTGTACCCGAAGCTTACATGATCGAAGTCTATGCTGCCGTCTGCAACGCTCTTTACAGTTACTTCCTTCTCCTTAAGGTCGCTCTCCTCCCTTATCACCTCCGTGATCCTCTTGGCTGATGCATATGACATGGTGAGCATGACGAATATCATGGACAGTATCATCAGTGAGATCAGGATGTTCATGCAATAGGTCAGAAGACTCATGAGTTCGCCGGTGGTCAGCTCGTTCTGTATTATCGCATTGGCTCCCAGCCAGCTGATGGTAAGGATACAGGTATATATGGTAGCCTGCATCACAGGCATATTGGTTATCATGAAGCTTTCGGCTCTCACAAAAAGCCTGTACAGTTCCTCCACCGCCCTGTCAAAACGGCCCTTCTCATGGTCCTCCCTGACATAAGCCTTTACTACTCTTATGGCGGACACATTCTCCCTCACCGAAGCATTAAGGTCGTCGTATTTCTCAAATACCTGCGCAAAATACACCGAAACCTTTCTGATCACAAAAAACAGAAAAACCGCCAGAAATATGACGGCTATAAGATAGACCATGGAAAGCCTGGGGCTTATGATAAATGCCATGGTCATGGCTATGATGAGTGACATAGGTGCCCTCATGGCTATCCTTAACAGCATCTGATAGGCATTCTGTACATTTGTGATATCCGTGGTAAGTCGTGTGATCAAAGAAGATGTGGAAAACCTGTCTATGTTGGAAAAGGAAAAGCTCTGTATATTGCGGTACATCTTCGCCCTGAGGTTCATGGCAAGTCCCGAAGATGCCCTGGCACCGAACACTCCTCCCAATATACCGCTCATAAGGCTCATCAGTGCCAGCACAAGCATGATGCCTCCGGTACTTAAGATAGTTTCCATGTCGTTCTTCATCACACCCTCATCTATGATCCTTGCCATACAAAGAGGTATCATCATCTCCATTATGACCTCAACGATCATACATAAGGGTGTAGCAACAGACGGGAGGGCGAATTGCTTTATCTGCCCTCCTATCGTCCTTATGCATTCCGTGGGAGTGAATGCATCATAAGATCTGATTTCTTTTGCTTCTGTCTCCATTAATCCAGTCTTCTGGCGCCATCTCCGGCGTCGACGATATAGAATTCGGCCTCCAGACCGGTACGTTCCTTATACACATCCCGAAGGGCCCTTGTGAAATTATCCACATAATCATTCTTGACTATGGATACGGTACAGCCTCCGAAGCCTCCGCCGGTGATCCTTGATCCTATGACACCGGGCAGCTTCCAGGCCTCCTCTGCCAGGATATCCACCTCTTCACATGAAGCCTCGTAGTCATCCCTCATGGATATATGGGCTTCGTTCATCAGATGTCCGAAGGCTTCAAGGTCCCCTCTTTGCAAAGCCGCAACCGCCTTAATGGTCCTCTGGTTTTCATACACGGCATGCTTTGCTCTCCTTCTCCTGACCTCATCTCTGATGGCACCCTTGTATTTCTCAAAGCCTTCTTCATCAAGATCTCCCAGGGTTTTTATATCCACTACCTTTTTCAGATCCTCAAGTGCATCCTCGCTCTCCTGTCTCCTGACATTATAGGAACCGTTGGCAAGCTTATGCTTCACCTTTGAATTGGTGATGACGATCTTCTCATTAGCAAGGTTCAGGGGTACATATTCGTACTCCAGTGTGGCTGTATCAAGGAAAATGGCGTGATCCTTCTTGCCCATGGCAGAAGCAAACTGGTCCATGATGCCTGAATTGCAGCCGTTGTATTCATTCTCCGATACCTGACCGAATCTGGCCAGATCCACCATACTAAGCTCAGGTCTGAAAAGATCCTTCACGATGACAGCTGCCAGCTCCTCTATGGAAGCCGATGCCGAAAGTCCGGATCCTGCGGGAAGGTCCGCAAACATCACCATATCATAGCCGTAGGGGATATCGATCCCCGCCTTCTGCATCCCCCAGATCACGCCCTGCTGGTAGTCATACCAGAGTCCGTTGTCGTTGGGACCCAGGTCATCAAGGCTCTTCTCCTGTATGCCGTCGTCGGGGTATGTCATATTGAACCATCTTAAGATCCGGTCATCTCTTTTTCTGGCCACGCCGTAGTTTCCTACTGAAAGTGCACAGGGAAAGACATGTCCTCCGTTATAGTCCGTATGCTCTCCTATGAGATTCACTCTTCCCGGTGCGAAGTAGCATCTTATATCTCCCTCGTCCCCGAATTTTTCCTTAAAAGTCTCCAGTACCTTCTCGATCATAGTCAACTCCTTTACTATCCCCCTTAATATATTCCATGACTCGTGTTTCCACTGTCCTTTGTGTATTCTCTTTACCTTGTGTTTTCTGTGTAAAATGTATCTTCTCTGTACTTAGTTTCTTTTCTGTACTTAGTGTCTTCTCTGTACTTTGAGTTTACCCCTGTCTCAGCATTCTGCGTTCTCACCGCCATCCTGTAAAGCTTTATCATAATCATCCAGGAAATGGTGTATCCGTCCCTCTTCCTTATAGGCGATGATGGTGGACAGATTGACATTTTCCACGCTTTTGAAGATGTTAGCCTCCGTGTACGGATTCTTCTCGTGGAGACTCTTTATCAGTTCCTTGATCTCCCTGCGCTTGCCCTGATTTTGCGGGTCATCCTCCTGCCTTGCGGTAAGAGAACAGGCGCATCTTATAAAAGTCAGACCGTTGTGTGATGCCCATTTCTTTATGCTGTCCTCCCGTATGAGATACAAGGGGCGTATAAGCTCCATCCCCGGGAAATTCACCGAGTGAAGCTTGGGCATCATGGTCTGTACCTGTCCGCCGTAAAGCATACCCATCAGTATGGTCTCTATCACGTCATCATAATGATGTCCCAGGGCGATCTTATTGCATGAGTGCTCCCTTGCATAAGCGTAGAGTGCTCCTCTCCTCATCCTAGCACATAGATAGCAGGGAGAGTCGCCCGCCCTTTCCGTCACATCAAAGATGGAAGACTCAAACCGTGAAAGCTCTATGCCAAGAAGTCTGGCATTCTCTGTGATCTTCTGACGGTTCCTGCTGTCATACCCGGGATCCATGGTGACATATTCCACCTCAAAGTTTCTCTCTCCATGGGCATACAACTCCTGAAAGAGCTTTGCCATAAGAAAGGAATCCTTTCCTCCCGATATGCATACAGCTATCCTGTCCCCCGGCTTGATCAGTTCATACCTGTTGACAGCCTGCGTAAACCTGGACCACAGTTCCTTGCGGTAAAGCTTTATAATGCTCCGTTCCGCTTCTTTTCTACGTTCTTCTGTTGCAGTACTTCCACCTGTTTGCATAGATAGTTTATTATACTACTTTAGACAGATGTTATCAAAAACTCTTTTCGCCGGAAGGACCTTCCAGAGAATACTATGGCAGCCGAAAAACCGCACGAAAAACCGCTCCGTATCCGAGCCTCACAGAGCGGTTTTAAGTCATTTACAAGTCATAAATATCAGTTCCGGTATGGATCCCGGTTCCGGTATAGATCTCAGTTCCAGTATCCAAGAGGTATCTCGGGAAATATGGGTACACTCCTTACATCAAGGCTTGTAGGGAAGAATCTCTTCGAAGGTATGAGCTTGTACATATCCCTTCTCACATAGGTAACCTCTATAAGATCCGGCAATATAAAGTCATCATCCAGTACCAGCACATTTCCTACGTTGTTCCCATGGACATGTACAAGCTGATGCGTCCTGTTTACGGCCCAGAGGCCGTATTTTATCTTATCCTTCAACGACAGATCCAGCATGCCGTGCAGCTCCATGACGATCTGATCGAATTTCATGAGTATATCCTCGGGAAGGGAACATAGTACATCCCATTCGGCTCCCTCTACATCCATCTTCAGGATCATGTGGTCGCACTCTGTATGACCGTTATCCTTAAGCATCTCATCAAGTGTCATGAGCTTATCTCTGTCTGTCTTCTGCTCACTACCGCAGATTCCCTTATCCTTCCAGTGAAATCTGCTGTTTTTTTCAACTCCGTCAATGGTATGATCATACATGTATACATCGGCATCCCTGTCTGCAAAAAACCTGTCAAAGCTGACCTCTCTTGCAATACCAATGGAATAAACGATCTTTGCCCTGTCAAGGTCATCTGCCATTACGTATCCTCCGTCCTCTTCCGGATTACCTACCCTGCGGTATCCAAATCCCTCAAGGTCCATAACCTTAAGCAGGCTTCGAAGGGTCCTTACATAGTCCTCATCTTTACGAAAAACAGGATAAAGGCAGCGGTCTGCCATTTCCTGTTCCAGCATTTTTTTGATCACGACAAGCATCTCTTCGGAATCATTTGATACCGTGGTAAAGTACCTGGCAAGTTTTTTAATATAAAAACTCATTTTCTCTCCCCCCCTATTAACGTGTATACACTCTCCATTCCCCGTACAGACCGATGATCGGACCTGATACTATGATTCTACTG
>CAMOIV010000036.1 GCA_946616305.1 uncultured Lachnospiraceae bacterium
TCGGATCCTTCATCAGAGTCTGCAGGTGTCTCAGAATTTCCGTTGTCCGTACTTTCGCTGTCTCCGCCATTATCTGCTCCGGCATTTTCAGAAGTATTATTACCATCGGGGCTTTCAATCACCACTCCGGGTCCCTTTATATATGTGATACCCGTGGAGGGATCAGTCGCAGAAAGAATCCCGCTCAGATTATCCTCAGAAAAGCGGCCTGAGTAGTTTACGCGAAGTGAGTTATTTAGATAAATATTTTTCAGAAATGCCGGGAGTTTGACATTGATCAGGCCACTGAAATCTACTCCCTTGAGTTCATATCCATCAGGAACATAGAACGCAAAAACAGGCAGGTATGTCACGCCGGCAACAGCTACAGTTGCGGTCTTGCCGCTTTCATCAACCCATATGACGGGAATCTTCCAGCTTATTCCGTTATATACTCCGTCTTTATAGGCAAGGACTGTTGCTTCATTATCAAGCATCCTTCCCGCAACCGGCTCATCAAGATCAGTGATCTCTACTCCGGTGATCACCACCTTGTCATCAGATGCGTCCGTGTGTCTGCCGGCATCGACTTCATTTTGATGCTCAAATGCAGTATTTCTTCCGGCTGCATAGGCTGTTACCGTAAAGATATTACTTCCCAGCAAAGTAGCTGCCAGAGCAAAACACAGTATTCTAATCTTCTTTATTCCGTTCATTATGCCTCTCCAATATGTCATATAATGATTACAGAATATATCATAATACATCGAAATGTCGCAAGAAGTCATAGATAAAGAAAGGAATTGCCAGAGACGTCCCATTGACTTAACTTTTTTTGAAAAACCCGTTACAATGGTTGATATCTGTAAATCATGACACATCGCTTTGAGCTAAGGAGGCTTTGATATGCTTAAGGATATCTATCAGAAATACTATTACGACCAGAATTATAACTGCGCCGAGACGATCCTGCGGGCTGCGAATGAGTATTACGGTCTGGATCTGCATGACAGGGATATGATAATGATAGGAGCATGCGGTGCCGGAATACAGTGTGGCAACACCTGCGGTACCATCATAGCCTGTGCTGCGGTACTTTCAATGAAATATATAGAAAAGAAGGCTCATGAGAGTGATGACATCAGGCCCGTGACCACCATGCTGATCAGGGAATTCAATAAAAAGTATCAATCCACACTGTGCAAAGACATCAAGCCCCAGTCCTTCAAGCCTGAGATACGTTGTAAGCATACTATAGAAACTGCCTGCGATATACTGGAAAGTGTCATATACGAATATGAAGCCTCCAAGGGATCATCCGGATCATGAATGACCCGGTTCAGGAAGTTATGTTGCTTCCTCGGACTTGGCATGTCTGATCCCGTATATGACCAGCATCACATAAAAAACCGTCCACGAAAGCAGCATTATGAAATATAGTATGCTGTACAAAGGATTTATCCTGAACCTTAGATGCATCTCATGGGGGCCTCCCTCTTTAAGCCGTACCAGTATCCTGCCATTATCGGCCTTTGAGACCTCCATCCTGTTCTCCATCTCATCTACCGCCTCATACCCCACGTAATAGAGAAGTGGGATATCCGCATATCCGTCATCCGTCAGGGAGGTGTACTCATAATCGACATGGGTTCCGGTCTTATGGTACGAGAAGGATTCGATATGCTCCTCATCCGATACCCGCCCGATGTCCGAGGCATACGTCTCCCCGGTGGTACCGGTAGGCACATAATCCGGCTGGTCTATGGTATTGATATCCCCCGAAACCTGATCGTACAGAAGTATGTCGCAGGAGAAATATTCCACAAACTGAAATACGGATGCAAATACAAGAAGAGCCGCAAGTATGGCCAAAATCCCATATCTCCTGCTCCTTTGCCCCGCTTTTTGGATATCGACAGCATATGGGCCAAGAAGTGCAACAGCCGTAAGCAGCATGGGTTCTATGACAGACCCGAATCGATGAGTATCCTGTATATACTGTACGCATTCCCTGAAAAACGGCATGTGTTCATAAACAAAGTCCCAGGGGATAAGCCTGGTGCAGAGGATAAAGCTGATAAGTGCAATAACCGCACACTCCAGTGAGAATCTGTATCCGACCTCGCTCCTTTTTGCCCGGCTCAATATGAGCATGATTGCCAACATCACAAACGCAACCGCATACAGCCACATCTCCGGTTTCTTCATCAGTCCGGAAAGGTTCAGGGTATAATCCCTGAAATCCCACAGCTCGCCAAGATGATCCTTATCCCAGTCCGTAAGGTAATACCTTATGAAGATCACAAGGAATCCCAGATTCATGTACAGGAAAAGTCCCGCAGTTATACCTGCCTTTTTAAGGACTGCCCCCTTATCTGCCAGAACTGTCCTGATATTGACAAGTGCCAGGATGGCTATGCAGACTGACACCATGAGAAAAGTCAGCACATGGGAATGCATGCATCCGCTGATACCTGTGACCAGCATGATGATGCCTTTCTTTTCGTTCTTTAGAAGGCAGTAGGCCCCTGCTATGCATAAGGGAATAAAGGACACGGCAAGTCCCTGAGCTCCCGCTGTACCAAGAGAAAGGACCAGGAAGAGTCTGTGGGGGCAGAAAACATATGCCAGAGTGAACAGCAGCACTCCCTTTCTCTTAAGTCCCAAAGTCTTACCGGCATAATACGTACATACCGCGGTGATGATATTGGTCACCACCATCATTATCCTGTATGCACAGGTCATGGAAACGCCGAAGAGCCGCATAATGCCATAGGGATACAGAAATGCGTTGGGATACATAAAGGTGAGTTCACCGTACTCGTTATGGAGGTTAGGTGCTATGATCACCGGGAACTGACCATCCCTTAAGCCCTCCGCGATGCCCTCTATCCTCATCATGTGGGTACGGGTATCAACACAGAACAGGGCACCGCCCCTTTTTACCAGATAGAAAGGGATGGAAGCAGCAATCACGATAAGAGCCAGGAATACATGATCAGAGATCCCCTCTGCTTTACTTCCTGACGACATGTGAAACAGCACATGGATAAAAAGAAAAGCTGATATCAAAAGCAGGATGAAGTGTAAGATGGCGTCGGTATATATCCTGTGATCCGCATAGAGTCTCATGCTTTCAATGACAAGACCGCTGCCCGTGGGAGCATAGATCTTGACCTTGGCCCTGTCCGTAGGTGCCGATACCTTGAAAATGTCATTCACAGTCGCGCTTTCGCCCGCTGTGGGATCCAAATATATGTCATAGAAGGGTTCATTGTCATTGATGAAAATGGCAAGATGGATCTCATCGTTACTGCGGTATGAGACCTCAATCTCATAATCCCCCTCCGAAAGCCACAGTGCCCTGGAGGAGGCTGCCTCCTCTTCCATGTCCGTATCATCGTCCGCCACCAGACAGCCATTCTCTATCCCTGCTTTATTAAGGTCAAATACGGACAGGTCAAATACATAGCCATCGGAATCCCTGTATTCCATAAGGATCATCCAGAAAGCAGCAAGAAACAGTATGATACCGGTTATAAGAACCGGCATGTATTTCTTATTTATGCATTTTCCTACCATCGCTCTTGCAGATATTTCATATGTACCGGTACTATACCGGAAGCGCCCCGGCTCCCAAACGGGCTTTATCCTGCTGCGGCTTTTCCAAAAGCCCCATACCGATACTGTACGGATCCCCGTTTATCTGGTCTATAAGCCAACCGGCCATGGTTTTGCCGTCCTGCTTCACATTCAGGAATGTGATCTCCTTTAATGCTGTATGCACCGTTCCGCCCTTTCCCACAGCAGCCGGGAGCATGGGCCAGTCGAAAATATAGAATCTGAATCTGTCATTTATATCCATCAGCTGGCGGACCATTACCTTTAATTGCTCATAAAAGATCTGCTGAGCCTCCTTGTCCGTCTTATACACCTTCTTGACTATGTCATTGTAATAAGCACTTAACAGATAGTCTCTGGTACTGCTGCCATACAGGTATCTGAAGGTGTCACCGTACTTCCTGTACAATGCTTCATACCAGTCTATGGTCAGATTATCGGTATGGATTGGCTCACATATGCTCTGCTTCGCATGCCATACCTCCTCGGCTGTTTTCCTCCAGTCCGAAAACAGGAGGAGTCCGCTGTCGGAAAAAAGTGTTATATCCTTACAATCCCTGTAATAATCCTCATAGATCTCCCCTGCAAGAGCCGGCACTGCAAAGGCCCCGGCAGAGTTTCCCGCCACAAGTATCCTGTCCGGATCCGGAAAAAGCCTTTTGGCAAGGTTCATGGTTTCCCTGAAATTCCTGTACCCGTTAAAATGCAGCACATCTTCGCTGCCATCCTCTGCGGTATAGGGAAATACATTATCCCCCACATGGAAGTCTCCCGTTGCATAGGTCACCACCACAAAACTCCAGTCTCCGAATGGATTGGACTGGTTTTTGATATCGGTTATGCCGATGTTTATATTCATGATCTGTGTGAAGGGCCGCAGATTATTCCAGTAGAAATTGGGGAGTCCTGCTGCAACCTTGGCTCCCGTAACGGGCCTTGCGGCAGTATATTCATTCCATGCCACTCCACCCCCTGAAAGGATGATACAAAGGTCATTGCTCTTTCCTTTGCTCACATATGTATAATATTCGCTGCCGTCACCTGACACGCAGTCCTCAAGAGGTGCCTTGTACCAGACTCCATCTTCCATGTCCTCCCCTAAGACAGGAGGCTCAAGTCCTTTATTCTGTATATGGTTTTCTATGGATCTCTCTACGAAATCTCCGACCCGTTCTGCGATCTTCCTTTCCATGGCTTATACGTTAAACCTCCTCTGCAGCGCGGAAACAAGATCCTTGTATCTGAAGATGACTATACCTGCCATGGAGATAAGATACAATGTGATGCAGATGATCGCCGGATATATGAACCAGTTGCTCCCCCTCCTTATAAAGATCAGCTGGCACAGGGCAACTATGGAATCAAATGCGATGTAAGACAGATACTCATTAGGCCGAAGCTGTCTGAAATAGGCAAAGGTGAAGGTGCCAAGAAGCAGCCCGAAAAGCATGCTCGGTACCACCCAGGTCACGGACCATCCGTGCATATGTGTGAGATAATCCACAACTATGTTGACGACTATGGCAACATATGCCTCTACGGTAACCACCTTTAGCAGATTATTCCTCAGGTACATGGTGACAAGGACATCCACCCATGCCACAACAAGACCGATCATGGCGAGATTGAGCCAGGCCATGTCTTTATTCACGGCTATCTGCGTCATGAAGCCGCATATCTCAAGAGTAACAAAAGCAAAGGTGATGATCTTTATGAAGGTTACGGAGCTCACCTTTCTCTCTATCACCGGGAATGCATCTGTCTTGGCATTAGAGGATACCTCTATGTCCAAAGGGACATCCTTGACCTTACCCTCGCATAAGGGGCAGCACTCCTTATGCCCTCTTATGACTATGTCACATCTGGGACAATAATTCATCCGTCTTCCTCCTGGGATACATTCTTTTCTTTTTTATTCTTCTTTTCCCTGCCGTTATCGGGTTTATCAACCTTTGCGTCATGATCGTTGGTGGCAACCTCCACCCTGGCCCCCAACTGTGTCAGTCTCCTGAAAAAGTGGAACATCACCTCATGGGTGTCATAGGGAGATACCTCTCCGAATACCATCTTGTCCCCGAAGGAACTGATGCATACCTGCTGTGAGGGAGCAGCCATAAATGCCGAGAACCTGTCAACATACTGGGCGAGATCATCTCTTAAGGTTATCTTCCCCAGATTGGACAAGGTAGTGGTGGTACCCTTCTTTGCGCCGTTGTTAAAATAACTGATGGCAAGATCCTTGATCCATACCGGAACCATCTTTATGGCGATATTATGCTCAAGAGAATTATAGGAATTCATGGTCTTCATGATATTTGTCTGTTCCAGCTGTTCCTCGTACTCTTTCTTTACCGTATCTATGATGGATGACAGCGTGCCGTCATAATCCTTGGGATAATAAACTATGCGTATCACTCCGAAGAAATTCCTGCTGGTATCCGACTTGAAATACTGTCTTAAATTAACGGGTACGGATATGACTATGGGCCTCTTCTTATCCCTCATGCTCATCGTATCCAGAACCGCCTGGATATAAAGAGCTGTGGTATAGACTCCCACTGTTGACCCTGCCTCCTTGGCAAGAGACACGATCTTTTTAGCCGACACCACTCCCTCGATAAGATGAGGCAGCAGGTTCTCGTCCTTATTCCCGGATATCTGGTAAGCCTTTACCGACTTCAAGGTGTTGAGCTGCTTAAGCCCCGTCTCCTTCTCATAATACTGACTGAAGGCATCATCCTTCTTCTCTTCTACGGATGATGACTCTCCGGTGTCTTTAATATCCTCGGCTCCGTGTACCATCTCCAGATATCTGGTAACAAGCCTTCTGAAAAACATGAAGGCCCCGGTACCGTCGGACAATACATGGAACATCTCCAGATTTATACGGCATTCGTAGTAATTGAGCCTGTACAGCAGATTGGTCCTGCCCGGGTAATAAATAGGACTGCAGGCAGGCAGATGGTCCTCCTCAACCTTTGCATGCAATCCGCCCTCTTCAAGGTAATACCAGAAAAATCCCTTCTTTAGTACGCAATTGAACATGGGATACTCTGTGATCACCTCATCCAGTGCATCCTGAAGGATCTCAGGCTTAACCTTCTCCTTCAGCTCGCAGGTTATGCGAAATACCCTTGTGTCTGCACCCTTTGCTGATGAGGGTATGATCTTGGCGGCATTATCGAGCTTATACCATCTTGAACTTTTTCTATCCTTTTTTCGCGACAATCGTCTATCCTCCGATACCATAGTATACATCAAATATCCTTTTTGCGGCAGGAACCGCACTCTCCGATCCCGAGCCTCCGTTCTCCATGATCACCGTCACCACTATATCCGGATCATCGGGATTGGAAAATCCCGTGAACCAGGAATGGCTTGCACCCTTGACGGTTCCGAACTCTGCCGATCCGGTCTTGCCTGCGACCTGATATGGAAGTCCTGCCAGCTTCTTGCCTGTTCCCGTGTTGCAGACCTCCTTCATGTAATCACGAAGGACTGCCGCCTCCTCCACTGACATGATCCTTCTGTATTCCTTGGGCTTGTATTCCTCTATGAGGGTGCCCTGATAATTCGTCTTTCTCACTGCTTCCTGGGAAAGCATCATCATACCGCCGTTGGATATGGCCTCGGTGATCAGTGCCATATGAAGCGGTGTCACCAGCATGTCTCCCTGTCCGATGGCAGCCTGCATGATATCCTCGGTATCCGACAGAGAGGACAGCTTTATCCTGGATCTGCTGTACGCCAGATCCGTTGGCAGGACTCTGTTGAAAAGCATGCTGTCACAGGTGTCGGAAAGCTGTGTAACATCAAGCCCCAGACCGATATTGGTAAAGGATGTATTGCAGCTGTTGGCAAAGGATCCCAGAAGATCCTCCTCCCCGTGCACGCTTCCATGATAACACTCAATCCTTGAATCATCCACAGTGATACTGCCGGTGCAGTTATATCTGTAAGCAGGATATGTATCCGGATTCTCCCTGATATACTCGTACAGGGTCACGATCTTAAATGTGCTGCCCGGAGGATAGAGTCCCTGTGATGCCCTGTTAAGAAGGGGTGAATCTCCCTCATCCGATGATATGGCCGCCCAGTTTTCGGATACGGTATTGGGATCGAAATCCGGCTTGCTGACCATGGCAAGGATCCTTCCGGTCTTTGCTTCCATCACGATGATGGCTCCCTTGTATGACCCCAGAGCCTGATAGCATGTCATCTGCAGATCAGGTCTTAAGGATGTATATATACTATCCCCATAATTCCTGACGCCTGCCATCTCCTTCTGTATCTTTTCACCCACCGGTGCGTTGGAGGTGAGCAGATCTATGTCAAAGGCCCTTTCAAGACCGGAGGTCCCTCTTGTGGAAAAGCCCACCACGTGTGAGAACAGGCTGCCGTAAGGATAATTCCTCACCTCTCTCCCCATGCTGTCAAGAGCCTCCTCCGCCAGTACTGTCCCGTCGGCTGCATAGATGGTCCCTCGTATAACCTGCTTCGCAAGCTCCTTTTTCCTCGTATTATGAGAATCGTTTATTATACTGTCTGCTCCAAACTGAACGAAATATGCATAGTGGCACATCATCGCCGTAAAGATGGCAAGAAAGATAAAAACGATGGTCCATATCTCTCTTCTTCTCATTCCCTAAGATCATCCTTCATGATATATAAACCCTGTATTATGGCAAAAGCCGTAAGGGTCGACATTATACTGCTGCCCCCGTAGCTCACCAGCGGAAGCGTGATGCCTGTCAGGGGTATGAACTTGGTGACTCCCCCTATGGTCAGTATCACCTGGAATCCGTAATTTACTCCAAGCCCCAGAGACATGTACTTAAGGTACGGATCCCTGATGGCGATCGATATGTTCATGAACATCAGAAAGTTGGAAAGGCTGATAAGGATCACGCACAATCCCACCAGTGCCCCCATCTCCTCTGTAATGGCGGCAAACATGAAATCCTTGGATACCTCCGGTATGCTCTTTGGTGAGCCTCCCATAAGTCCCAGACCGAACCAGGATCCCGTACCTATGGCAAATAAAGACTGGGCTATCTGATATCCGTTGCCCTCCACATCCGCAAAGGGATCCCTCCATGCACTGACTCTGTTCCTGACATGGGCGAAGGCTTTGTATCCTACGATACTTGCTGCCCCCATGCCAAGCGTGCCGCCTATAAGTATCACCGGCATTCTGTAGGCTGCGTAGAACATGAACAGGCATATGATAAAGAAGATCAGGGCACTGCCCAGATCTCTGCAAAGAGCAAGTACTCCCACATAAGACAGCGCCACGATGCCGCTGGCTATAAGCTGGGGCCTGTCTGCCCTTCCTGTATCGGGATCGATATGGTCCTCATCCGTCAGCATACCCGCGATAAAAAAGATATACAGAAGCTTCACAAGATCCGAAGGCAGAAAGGTAAAACCAAGTACAGTAAGCGAGATCCTGGATCCGTTGGTCACCGTCCCCTTGGTGAGCATGGCAAGCAGTATGCCCAGTCCCGCTATGGCTGCCGCCCAGTAATAATATCTCACCAGATAGATCTTTTGTATGAGATAGGGAACTATGGCGGCAATGATCATGGATATGGCCGTGGTTATAAGCTGTCTGGTGGCTCTTGTCATGGAAAGCCTTGCCAGCATGATAAAGCCGATGCACAAAAGCATGCATATGTTGTTGGTAATGAGTCTGGATGCTCTGGGATAGAGATACTTGAACACTATTATGAACACAAAGAACATAATCTCTTCCACGACGCATATTATGAGCATCGAAGGATCCCCGGTCTTAACAAACAACACGTAGAACGCAAGGGCATGTGTCAGTACCATGAGCACATTCTGAAAGATGTAGAACACGGTCCTGTCCTCTTCATGCTTGTATGAAAAAACCGCAAAGCAATGAAATGTATAAAATATGACAAATACAGCTATAAGATATCTGGATATCCCTGCCATATGACTACTCCACTCCCTTTATAAAATGTCCCCTGGTATACTGCCCGTAAGGTGGGTCGATACAGACATCATCATTAAAAAGCCCTGTGAAATACCGGGCTATCTTCACGCATTCCCCGGGCTCCTCCGTTGTAAAATAAAGCCTGATGCTTTTTGGGGAAAGCTTTGATATCTTATCCTTGTCCTTATGAAGGGACAGCGGACAGGAATTCAGGATGATATTATAACAGTACCTGCAGACACAGATCACGGGAAACCGTACATTCATCCTGTCTGTCAGCACTTCCTCATGTAAGGATCTGCCATCGCCCATGCAGCCTCCGTCCATGGAAGTTTTTCTGACACATCCTGCACTTATCATCATGGGCACCCTGCCGTAGACCATAAGTTCACTGTCTTCGATGCCCCCCTCTTCCATCTCATGATATGACAGCTCCAGCGGTACCGTCGTCCGGTAAACATCCTGTTCTTTCAGAAAGCCGTATGCTTCTGCGTTGCAGTTATAAAGGGTATGATCTGTCACGATCTCCCCCTTATAATCATGATATCTGAGGAATCCAAGCTCATCAATGGTGCGTACAAGAAGAAAGGGTTCAGTAAGAAAGGCAAGACACCTCTCCTCATCATCATTTCTCATCACATAGGGCATGGTATTACGTGGTCCGAAGATCCTCCCTATGCCATCGATGTCCTTTATGGCACTCTCCTGTTCGCTTTTTTCACAGACTGCGTTTATGACCATCTATCATCTCGTCCTTAAGTGCATCAAGCACATTTCTTCTTTGATCGTTTAGTATTGAAACCGGTATGAAGCCAAGACCGTCAGTATCCACCTTTATGTCAGTAAAGCAGAAATCCGACCCTCCGGTCTTATTCAGCTGTCTTATTATGTCCTCCTCAAGCACAGGCCTCTTATCTGCCCTGGCTATAACGGGCCCCGTGACGTGAACCCTGTGCTTCAAATCCGGTGTTGTAACCTCCGTAAATATGGGCTCATCATGGATGGCCCTGCAATAAAGGCTTACGGGATACTGCTTTTTCTTTATATTCTTTTTTTCTGTATCCTCTCTTTTATATGATCCCTTGTCTATGGTGATCATGTCTCTGCCGTTTCGCCTGTGATAATACCCGGGCTGTATGCCCCCTCTCGAATATACATCCCTGAGTCTGGCCCTGTCCCTTGCATCCACATGATACGTCTCCCCTGCTTCAGCCATATCAATATACTTCCTGTATATGGATGTAACGGTATATACGTACTCGGGACTCTTCATCCTTCCTTCTATCTTAAAGGATCTTATGCCGCTTTTAACAAGCTCATCCAGGATATCTATGGTGCACATATCCTTCATGGAAAGCACGTATTTATCCTTCATTTCCCTGATGCTGTAGGGCTGTCTGCAGGGGCCTGCGCATCTGCCGCGGTTTCCGGACCTTCCGCCTAAAAAGCTTGAAGCAAGGCACATACCGGAATAACTGTAGCACATGGCTCCGTGGATGAAACACTCCAGATCCAGACCTGTTTCGTCATATATCCTTGATATCTCCTTAAGTGACAGTTCTCTTGCGGGTACTATCCTTTTCACCCCCATATCCGCCAGAAGCCTCGCTCCGTATACCGAAGCAACGGACATCTGTGTGGATGCATGAACCTCCATCCCCTTAAACTCTTTTAGCATCAGGTCCAGGACCCCAAGATCCTGTACTATGATGCCGTCCAGTCCCGCTTCGTAAAAAGGCCTGACATATTCATATATCTCACCGAATTCACGGGGTTTTATGAGGGTATTCAGAGTCAGATATATCTTTTTATCAAATAGATGCATATACCCTATTGCATCGATAAACTCGGAAGGGTTAAGGTTTCCGGCATATGCCCTTGCTCCGAACCGGTCGCTGCCTGCATATACTGCATCGCATCCACCCTCTACGGCAGCATAAAGACAGCTGATATCTCCTGCAGGAGACAGCAGTTCCGTCTTGCCCTTTACAGAAGAAAGGCTGTCGGCAACCCCGACAGCCTTATGCTCTGTTTTATATTCAGATCCGTTAATTCTTTCTGACATTTGTCACTCTCGCTATGCCGCTTTGAGAATGCTTTCTCTCTTCGTTGATATGATTAAGCTCTGTTTCAAGCTTTACTATCTTCTTATCCTTTTCGGTGATCTCCTGCTGCATTTCCTTGATGGTCTGCTCTACAGCCTCATTCTTGGTCATGGAGAGCACAAGATTATGCTTCACATCATACAGATCCTTGTCTCTCTTCTCCAGATCCTCCGTCAGATGATCTACCTGCTCCCTTGCCTTGAAGTATTCGTCGGCAATGTTCAGGAGTACCAGTACATTCTGAGTATCAGCGGGAAGTCTCTTATAACTGTCAACCCTTCTGTATTCCTCAAGTCTGCTGTTAACGTAGGAAGCTACTCTCTGCATGTATTCATCGCTCTCATATCCCACCAGAGTATAATTCTTGCCGGATATTGTCACGATGGTCTCACTTTTTTCTCTGTCCCTTGCCATATCAAACCTCGTCAGCGTATCATGCCACGTATTTGGATATCATTCGTGCAGACGGATCGACGGATCCTAAAACACAAATACACAGAGGATTATAACACATATTTCCGTTTTGGTATATGCTCCTGAATCCACACCTTATCCGGATCATGCCGCACCCTCTGCAAATACAGGAACGGTAATGGAAATACTTGTCATCAAAGCGGTCATCATGACTGCCGAGAACTTCTTTATATAAGATTTCTTCAGGCTGATCTTCTCCAGATCGATCTTCTTAATGTTAAGCAACACTCGTTCCTCCTTTCGATGTATACAAGACACAGAAGAATTCCAACATGAAAACGCTCACCGTGTATATAATCCCATCTGTAAATGTTCATAGGCTTTATCAGTGACTATCCTGCCTTTTGGAGTCCTGTTGATAAAACCGTTTTTCAGAAGATAAGGCTCATATACATCCTCAATGGTTCCCGAATCCTCCCCTATGGTTGCGGCAAGGGTGTCAAGTCCCACAGGACCGCCGTCGAACTTATCTATCATGGTTATGAGCATATTTCTGTCAACATTATCCAGTCCGAACTTATCTACTTCCATGATATCCAAAGCTTCTCTTGCTATATCTCCGGTGATGATGCCGTCATACCTCACCTGGGCATAATCCCTGACCCTTTTCAAGAGTCTGTTGGCTATCCTGGGTGTTCCCCTGGATCTCATACCCATTTCTCTGGCTCCCTGTTCATCTATCCTGACACCGAGTCTCTTGGCAGAATTGGTTATGATAAGAGCCAGTTCATCCACTGTATAAAACTCAAGCCTCTGTATTACACCGAATCTGTCCCGCAAAGGTGCAGACAAAAGCCCTGCTCTGGTAGTAGCCCCCACCAGGGTAAAGTGTGGCAGCTCAAGTCTTAAGGATCTGGCGGTAGGCCCCTTTCCGATCATGATGTCTATGGCATAATCCTCCATGGCCGGATAAAGCACCTCCTCCACCTGCCTGTTAAGCCTGTGTATCTCATCGATAAAGAGGAGATCGTTCTGAGCAAGATTATTAAGTATGGCAGCCATGTCTCCGGGCTTTTCTATGGCAGGCCCCGATGTGATCTTGATATTGACTCCCATCTCATTTGCGATTATCTCTGACAGGGTGGTTTTTCCAAGTCCGGGAGGACCGTATAAAAGAACATGATCCAATGCATCGCCTCTTGTTTTGGCTGCTTCTATATATATCTCCATCTGTTCCTTTATTTTTTCCTGTCCTATGTAGTCACTGAGTCGTTTGGGTCTGAGGGAGGTTTCTATCTTCTCATCCTCAGCCGTAAGATTGGTCTCCAAAACTCTTCTTTCCATATCTTTCCTCATGAAATAAATTAATGCGTTCCCGCCCGATGTCTCATCCGGCTTTCATACTCTCATACAGAGGTTTTTACAAAAACTTGAGTGCAGCCTTAAGTATCAGATTGGCATCAGCTCCCTCGGGGACATCACAGGCCTTTACTGCCTTATATGCTTCCTGTGAACTGTATCCAAGCGCTATAAGAGCCTCTGCAGCCTCACTTCTCTCATCAGTGATCAGTGCCGGAGCAGACGATCCTCCGCTTATATATGATGAATCCTCTCCTATGCTGTCCGAGACCTTATCCTTTAATTCAAGTATCAGCTTCTGCGCAGTCTTGCCTCCTATACCGGGAGCCCTGGATATAGATTTTGCATCTCCCGTGAGTATGGCAAATCTGAGATCGGATACACTCATGACCGAGAGTATGGCCTGAGCCCCCTTGGGTCCTATACCGTTGACCTTGATAAGAAGCTTAAAGAGCTCCAGCTCCTCCTTGTGAAGAAATCCGAATAAAGTCATGCTGTCCTCTTTAACGGACATGTACGTAAACAGCTTTATCTCATCCTTTGTATTGTTTATCTCACTTGCGGTGCCTGATCCGATGTTTACCTCGTAACCCACACCGTTAACATCCACCACTGCGAGACTCTCTGTAAGTTCTTCAACCGTTCCTTTTAAAAAACCTATCATATGATAACCTCGTTTCATCAATCGGGAAAGACGAGGTCCCTCTCTCCTCCCCGTAGGTCCCAACCGCAAATGTCGGAATAGATTCTGTATCCTCTATGATAAAAAATACCCCGGCATTAGCGCCGGGGTACGTCATCTTCAGATCAATATTTGCGCTTACGTGCTGCCTCAGACTTCTTCTTCCTGCGAACGCTGGGCTTCTCGTAGTGCTCTCTCTTACGGATCTCCTGCTGGATACCGGCCTTAGCGCAGTTCCTCTTGAACCTTCTAAGTGCGCTGTCAAGAGATTCATTCTCTTTTACGATAACATTAGACATATCTTTTATCCCTCCCTTCAGACCGCATTTCTTCTGAATGGGTTATTATATGCTTTTTGCATACCCGCATATTATAACCACAAATCATATCACCGTCAAGAAAGATGTTTTATCACCGCTTTTGATAACAAGAGATATGAATGTTCCATACACTCCCGGGCTGCACTTGGGTGACCCTTGGGTAACGCTTAGGTAACGAACGTTTCGAAAAGCAGGATCCGTATTATCAGACCCCTGCATGCTCCTGTGCAAACTAAACCACCCGTGCAAGCCATCCTGCAAAATCTAAAATTAAATTGACATAATATGATAATTGTTTGAATATTCCCTTGCATTCAGCGTTTTCCGGGAAATTATATGTAACCCATTTCCACCACATCATATTGTATTCATTCGTCAGACAACTCCCCATATATTCCAATAACTTCGGTTATTTATACAATTTCACCCGTTATGGTCTCTTCTTCCTCCTTGCAGGCATTGTATTTCCGTGGCTCCATTTCCCGCTGATGCAAAAATCAAGAGCCATCCGCGGTATGCGAATGGCTCCTCCACTGCTGTCATATGATTTAATAAATCATGTTATGATATGCTGCCATGCCCTTTCTCAGCTTGCGTAATACAGGGTTTCAAACAGATCGAATTCCCAATACTGATCGTTTACATCATAGCCGTAATCCTCTTTTTTCGTCTTTGTAAGATACAGTCTCACTATCTCACCTGAAGCAAGCTTTGCATCCACGAACTTCTTTCCGTCAGTACGGTAAAGCATGTAATACTGTCCTGCAGGGACCGTAAGATCGCTGTCAACCTCCTTACCGTTTTCATCAACGGTTGTGGTATTAAGATCCTCCTTGGACTTCAGCACATAGCTGTTCTCCGGGATGGTATAATAGTCGTCGGCTTTCTCCGGCATCCCCTTATCGTCTATCTCGCACTCAAAGCCTGCTTCATAGGTGGATAACATGTCCATCCTTGTGGCCATGTGGAGATCATCGGGATCAACAGGTCTCTCCTCACCGTAATAATCATCCACCTTAAACCACCTGTATGACTGGGATACGTTTCCACCCTCGTTTGGCTTCTCGCCATTCATGTCTATAACGTAAAGAGTCCTGTAATCATCCATTCCCTGGGTTATGAGATACATATAATCCTTTTTATCATCGGTATGTACAAGAGCCGATACCATGTTAAAGCTTTCTGTATCGCTTACGGTGGTCTCATTGTCATCAAGAGTGACGCTTAAGGAGGTGTACATGTCATTCTCCTCATAGTCCGACTGGTACGCGCTCATCCTCTCAACAACACCGTCACTGTGCAGGTCATAGCATGCAGTATAGAATGAAGGGAAATATGATATATATCCTCCGTCCATGGCAAAATCCCGCTTAAAGAGGTCCGGAGCTTCATCATAAGTGATCTTTACCACCTGATCTCCGTAGGCATATGCGCTGATACCGTAGGGATCGAAATAAAAGCATATACCGTCGGGATCCAGAGTGAATTCATAAGCATATTCCAGTTCTTCGTCTCCTGCCCCGGTGATATCCATGTGAAAATCCTTTAAGGTATCCTTCAAGTCGAAGAATTCAACATCGGGATACTCTCCTTCAAGCTTGTTGATGAGTATCTTATCAAGCTCATCCTTGTCTTTGATGATGTCCGATAATACGTACTCCTTACCTGTTTCGGGATCGAGATTTATGGTATCAAAAACATAATCCGGATGAGCCCCTCCGAAGAATCCGTTCTGAACTTTTAAGATGCTCACAGCCTTGTCGTCAAACCTTTTAAGCGCCGTCTCGGAATAATATGAATAATACCCTGTGCCTCCGTCCTTCTTTGCTTCTCTTGCAAACTCTTTGGCATCCTCTGCATTGTCATCTATCTTAAGCTGATGATCCTTCTCGCAATCCTTGGCGATCTTCTCAAGCTTTTCGGCAAGCTTTGGATATTTATCTCTGGTATTCTCGCTGCAGATGATATTATTGCCGTAGTTCATGAAATACAGCTCCTGATCCTCATCGTCATACTGATTGAGATAGAAAGGAACACTGATCAGGCCTCCGTCTTCCTCTGTCTCCTTATCATCCGATGCCGATCCCTCTGCATCATCATCAAATACCGATCCCTCTGCCTTATCATCCGAGGCCTTATCCGTATCCGATGCTCCATCATCATCTGATCCGTTCTCCGTCAGATCCGGAAATGCCGAACCGTTATCCTTATCATCCGAAGAAGCTTCGGCCTCTTTTTCACCATCCGAAGCTTCGGTAGCGTCCTCCTTCACCTCATCCACGGGCATGGCTCCTGTTTCACCGCATCCCGTAACGGATACGATCATGGCAATACCAAGGATGATCGCACAAATCTTTCTTTTCATTATCCTCTCTCCTCTTGATCATTGTCGGCTCATACAACCGTATTACAGATTTCAAACGTCGGGAATCCCCAACGTACAGTAGATATTATATCATTATCCG
>CAMOIV010000037.1 GCA_946616305.1 uncultured Lachnospiraceae bacterium
TCTGTATAACGCTTTCTCATCTGATGACTCAGCCTTGGGCTTATCCTCGGCTTTGGCCTTCTTATCCTTATCATCTGAAGGAGCCGCATCGGATCCACCGCCCTTTCCTGTCTCTGCTGTCCTGATACGGTTGATTTCGTTGATGATGCTCTCGTTATCGTCCTCGCCCTCGTCAGTTGTCTCCTGAATATTGTTGACATAGCCTTCTATGGCATCAAGAGCTCTGAAAAGGACATCCATGAGTTCGCTTGTAACCTTCATGGACCCCGATCTTATATCGGAAAAACAGTCCTCGGTAACATGCGTGAGGTGCTGAAGCCTCTTATACCCCATTGTACCTGCCATACCCTTAAGTGAATGGGCAGCCCTGAATATCTCGCTTATAGCTTCCTGATTCTCAGGCTCCTGCTCAAGGATCATCATCTGATCCGACAGACACTGGATATGCTCTCTGGATTCATCCAGAAAAATCCCAAGATACTGACTTACATCCATTTGAAATCCTCCATTCTCATATGTGATCTGCACACACTATTTTGTAACCCCGATCTCCTTTGTGATGGCATCCGCTATCTTTGTAAGAGGAAGCACTTCATTGACCAATCCCGACAAGGCAATGGCCTTGGGCATTCCGTATACCGCACAACTGGCCTCGTCCTGTGAGATGATATGAAGCTTTTTCGACTTTTCAAGATTAACTATACCCTGAGTGCCGTCCGCGCCCATTCCGGTCAGAACGACGCAGCAGACCTCGGCATATGACGTATCGGAAAGTGACTCATACATGTAGTTCGCAGCCGGTTTTACACCTTCTCTTGCAGGCTCGTCGGAGAAAAAGATCCTTGTACGGTTTCCCGGCGCCTTGGCAAGTTTCATATGCTTGCCTCCCGGTGCGATGTATACATGTCCTTTTTCCAAGATGTCCCCGTCCTCGGCTTCCTTAACAGCGATCTTTCCAAGAGTGTCCAGTCTTTCGGCCAGAGACTTGGTGAATCCTGCGGGCATATGCTGTACGAGGACAACAGGTGCATCAAGATTTGCCGGCAATAGCGGGATAACAAATTGCAGAGCTTTGGGCCCGCCTGTGGAACTTGCTATGGCAACGATCTTTTCGCCTGTAACCATTGCCCTGGGTCTTAAGGTTATATTGTGAGTTTTGACTGCCGTAGAGGAAGGATGAATGTCCGCCCCTGCTTTTTCAGGTGCCATGTGATCTCCGGCACCGGAAACGACTGCCAGCTTCTTCAGGAATTCTTCCGTGAATTCCTTACCTGAGGCATCCTTGAAATTATCGGGTTTCTTGATAAAATCAAGGGCACCAAGCTCGAGAGCATCGATAGTCTGTTTTGTTCCCTCACCCGTAGTGGTGGAGAACATCATGACACGCTCCTTCAGGCCCTCCTTTTTAAGCTGTTTCAGGAATTCGATACCGTCCATGAGAGGCATGTTAACATCAAGGACTATGGCATCGTATTTATTCCTCCTGGCCAGTTTTAAGGCATCCTCACCATTATGACCCAGATCCGGTATGTCATATCTGCCATCGGATTTGATTATATCACATGCGACTCTTCTCATGAGTGCAGAGTCGTCAACTACCAGAACTTTTTTACCCATATGACCTCCAAAAGCTGTATTTTATTCCACAATACCGCTTTGTTTACGTCTAATCTTGCGCTCTTCCTCAAATATATATCTGATGATCCCTTCTCTGTCCCTGTCGTTCATGTTTATGAACTGGATATGATTCTTGAATTCTCCGGTGCGTCCTTCAAGAGGCTCTGAAAGGATGACCCTGCCTATAACGGAATACTCCGTCGGCTTGCCGCCCAGATTCAGGGTGAATACAAAGAGGATCTTGGATTCCCTCTCGAATTTTCTGTCGGAGATGAACTTCGCTCCGCCGCCGCTTATATCCACTATAACACCGTCTTCCAGAGTCAGATCCGTGTTTATGAACCTTACGTCATTCTTCCTTATCTCGTTGAATTCCTTCTCTCCGACCTCTCTGCATTTCATGTTAAGGATGCAGTTGAGCCTGTAATACTCCCGGCGCTGGAACTTTCTTAAAGGAGAAGTGAGTTCAAGGCCCAGTACATATACATTGTTGGATTTGTATCTGTCCGAGACCCTTGCATAGCACTGATACAGACCGTTTCCGGAATAAAAGCACAGATCATAATCGTCTCCGATCTCAAGGAGCTCAACATGACCATCCACAAAAGGCATATTGACCTTTATCTCATCCTCGGACACGATGTCATAAACTCTGGTGGAATAGGTCTTTCTCTGTATCACACCGTCCGCCGTGACCTTCTCTTCACTTTTTACTTCTGTTAAATCTACCTTGTCACCAGGTATAACGCGATCAGATAACATATCCCTCCTTCAGCCGATACCATACCTTCCGTGGATCATATTCCTGAAGAATCCCGCCATGCCCCTCATGCCGGAAGCCTTGTCATGGGGTATGTCCATAAGAGTCTTTGATATATCATCAAATGCCCTTGCGGACTTTGCATTCTCATTGGAAATACATACAGGGCTCTGTTGCATGACTGCCTTGGATAATTCATGATCCTCCGGTATCGAGCCTAAATACTCAATATTCAGATGCAGATATCTCTGCACCACAGCATTAAGCTTTTTATACAAAGACTCCCCTTCCTTCTCATTGGACACCTTATTGGATATCACTTTGATATGTGACAGTTCGGGGTCGAATCTCGGATTCATCTTCAATGCCTTCAGCAGAGAATAGGAATCCGTTATGGAAGTAGGTTCCGGTGTGGTAACAAGCAGTATCTCGCCTGAAGCCACCAGAAATTCAATAACGGCGCTGGATATCCCCGCACCCGTATCAATTATCACCGTATCCGCTATACCGTCCAGCTCGGACAGCTGATTAACGAGATAGTTGATATTATCTGTTCCCAGATTGTTGAGTCCCGTTATACCACTGCCGCCGGAAATAAAGCCGATGTCCATGGGGCCCCATGTTATGACGTCCCTTATACCCTTACCCTGGTATATCAGATCCGCCAGATTATTCTTGGGGACCGTGCCGAACATCACCTCTATGTTTGCAAGGCCGAAATCTGCATCAAAGATGATGACTCTCTGCCCCATCTTCTTGAATTTGACAGCAAGATTGATGGATACATTGGACTTGCCGACGCCGCCCTTTCCGCTGGTAACCGTGATCACCCTTGCAGCATGGGCCGGAGCCACCTGATTCTGTTTTATTATGCTTCGAAGTCTTGTCGCCTGATCCATCATGATCCTCCAAGTATTGCTCTAACAATAGATTGAGGATTGAATACCTCTATATCATCAGGCACATCCTGTCCGTCCGTAACATAGGAGATCTCAGCTCCCGTATAAACGCGTATATTATAAATATTACCGAAGGTTGAGGTCTCGTCAAGCTTTGTAAAGATAAGCCTGAACTCTCCCATCTCCTTATATGTATCACATATGGAAAGCAGATCCCTGTACTTAGTGGTGATGGAAAGCACCAGATAAGTCTCCATATCCGATACGCTCTTTGCGGCATCCAGAAGATCCTTCATCTCGGCCCGCTTTTCCTTATCCTTCGGTGAATATCCGGCAGTATCGACAAAGATGAAGTCCATATCGTTGAATTCCTCGATGGCATTCTCCAGATCCTCTGCCGTATAAACCACCCTGAAGGGTACATCCATGATCTCCGCATATGTCCGAAGCTGCTCTGCAGCCTTGATCCTGTAGGTATCGGAGGTTATGAGGGCAACCTTTTTCTTTTTCGATACCGCTTCCTCTGATGCTATCTTGGCTATGGTGGTTGTCTTACCTACGCCTGTGGGTCCCAAAAAGAAGATAAGCTTGGGCCCCTCCTCGCTGCCTCTTATACCCGAGCTCACGCCGAATTTCAGTATGAGCTTCTGATATATGTTGGAAAGCAGATAATCGATGGTCACGCCGGGCTTCGACAGCTTCTCCACCTCTTCCACCAGATCATTTGCGTATTTCTCATCCACCTCATTGTTTATAAGCGTGGTATATATGAGCTTGATAAAGCTCATGATCTCTTTATTCCCGCTGTTTTTCTTCTGATCCGCCTTCTCAGACATATCGGCATCGGCATCCATAACAGTCTTAAGCTGTTGTTCTATGAAGGTATGGAGGTTCTCCAGCTTATCCTTGCTCCGATCATCCTGTACCGGTGCTTTATCCTCCTTCTTCTGGGGATGAAGCTTCTCATACTCCTCATCCGTCAGAACATCCTTATATTTCGTAAGCTCGTTCTCCTTACCTGCCTTGTGATCATATGCGGCGCCCGGAGTGCTCTTGCCTTTTCGCAAGTCTGTTTTTACTGGAGCATCATATCCGTCCTGCTCCTCCTCAACTGCTGCCGTCACCTCTATGACAGGCTTGGAAAAAAGACCCATTATGCCCTTTTTCTTAAGCTTCTTGACATTCATGATGACAGCCTGGTTCCCAAGCTCCGACCTTGCTGCCCTCAGTGCCTCGTCTTCTGTTTTTCCCGTAAATTTCTTAATTATCATTTATTTTGATCATTCCCAGACTGTGAAGTTCAACTTCCGGCTCTATCTCATTATAGGACAAAACGACAAGTTCATCGAAATAATCCTCTACGAGTTTCTTGAAATAAATACGTACTATGGGCGAAGTGACCACTATCTGGCTCTTACCGAGATCATCAAGCTTTTTCACCTCTTCATCCGTAGCCGCGATTATAGCTCTTGTCCTGTCAGGATCTATGGTAAGATATGCTCCCGTCTCGGTCTGTTTGACGGAATTCATTATCTCCTGTTCGATCTTCGGATCAAGAGTAACTACCTCGGTTGTCTCCCCTACCTCGAAGTATTTTGCGGATATGGCCCTTTTCAGAGCCTGTCTCGAATACTCCGTAAGGACATCCGTATCTCTCGTGGTGGCAGCATAGTCTGCCAGGGTTTCAAATATGGTCAGCAGATCCCTTATGGATATACCCTCCTCAAGCAGATTCTGCAGTATCTTCTGTATCTCTCCGAGGCCCAGGAGCTTAGGCGTAAGCTCTTCCACCACCGAAGGATTTGATTCCTTCAGATTATCGATAAGTCCCTGTGTATCCTGTCTCGTAAGCAGTTCCGCAATATGCTGCCTTATCACCTCAGTCAGGTGAGTCGCTATGATGGACGGAGGATCGACAACGGTATAACCCACGGATTCGGCTCTCTCCCTCTGTCCCTCGGTTATCCACGTGGCCGGCAGGTGGAATGAAGGCTCCGTCGTATCTATACCTGCTATCTCTTCCTCAACATATCCCGACTTCATGGCAAGATAATGGTCGAACAGTATCTCTCCATCTGCAACCTGTACGCCCTTGATCTTGATTATATACTGATTCGGGTTGAGCTGTATATTATCGCGCAGACGGATTATGGGAACGACTGTACCAAGCTCAAGCGCTATCTGTCTTCTGATCATAACCACTCTGTCAAGCAGATCACCGCCCTGGTTCACATCAGCCAACGGTATGATACCGTATCCGAACTCCAGCTCTATGGGATCCACGGACAGAAGCGATACCACATTTTCCGGCTTTCTTATCTCTTCTGCCGAAGTCTCCTCCTCCATAACCGCACTTTCGACCTTATCAACCTCCAGCTGGTTTGACATCACTCTTCCTCCTACGAGGAAAAGCGCGCCCACTATGGAAAAGATAACGACATTCAGCGGTGTCACTATACCCAGCAGTACTATGACCGCTCCGGAGAAATACATGACCTTAGGTACACCGAAGAGCTGTTTCACAAGGTCCGGACCGAAATTTGCCTCCTTGCTTCCCTTTGTTACCAGGATACCTGTTGCAAGTGATATCAGAAGAGAAGGTATGGCCGATACAAGTCCGTCACCGATGGTAAGGATGGTATAGGTCGCAAGAGCGTCCTGTATGGTATCTCCACGTCTCAACACACCCATGGCGATACCGCCCACAACGTTTATAAGGGTTATGAGAAGACCTGCGGTAGAATCTCCCTTAACGTACTTCACGGCACCGTCCATGGAACCGAAGAAGGATGATTCTTCCTGTATCTTATCCCTGCGTCTCTTTGCTTCGGCGTCATCTATGGCCCCGGTATTAAGGTCTGCGTCTATGGCCATCTGTTTACCGGGCATGGCATCAAGCGTAAATCTTGCGGTAACCTCGGATACTCTCTCGGAACCCTTGTTGATGACAACGAACTGTACGATGATAAGTATGATATATACTATCGTTCCTATGATCAGGTCATTGCCGCCCACAAATTCTCCGAAGGTCCTGACCACGTTTCCGGGATCACCGGTACTTAAGATCAGCTTTGTGGAAGAGATGTTAAGCGATATCCTGAAGATGGTGGTGAAAAGCAGGATGGTCGGATAAAACGACATCTCAAGCACTTCATTAACAAAGAGAGAATTAAACAATATGGCAAAGGCCACTGCCATGTTCAGTGCAAGGAGGACATCCAATAGACCGTTCGGCATGGGAACGATCATAAACACAAAGGCTGAAAGCAGGTATATGCCTACTCCCACATCCTGTATGGAAAATGCTTTTTTTCCTCCCTTTGCAGCGGTATCCATTATGCCATCCTTCTACCGCTATCGCCGTACTGCCTTGCATTGTATACAAATGCCAGCACCTCGGCCACAGCCTGATACAGCTCCGGCGGGATAACCTCTCCCACCTCAACATTATGATACAGCATCCTTGCCAAAGGCTTGTTCTCTACTATCTCGACATTTGCCTCCCTTGCTTCATCCTTGATCTTCTGTGCCAGGAAATCCTGACCTTTAGCAACAACGATGGGGGCGTCGGCCATTTCCGTGTCATATTTTAAAGCCACGGCAAAATGCGTAGGGTTGGTGATGACCACATCTGCCTGCGGTACGGCCTGCATCATCCTCCGCCTTGATACCTCCATCATTTTCTGCCGGATCTTACCCTTGATCTGAGGATCTCCTTCGGAGTTCTTCATCTCGTCCTTTACTTCCTGCTTGGTCATCATTATATCCTTATGGAACTTATATCTTTGATAGATATAATCAAGGAAAGCCAAAAACAGATATATAAGGCTGATCCTAAGACCCAGATCCATCACTATCTTACATACGACACCGACCGCATCAAACACCGGCAGATCATAAAACAGCGAAAGCAGTGCATAACTGTCCTTCAGATAATTATACACCACAATAAAGATAAGTGCGATCTTTGCAATGGAAAGCGCCAGATCTATGAGCTTTTTTACAGAAAAGAACCTCTTGAAGCCGCTTACCGGATTTAGCTTGTCGAATTTCGGTTTCATGGGTTCAAAGGAAACCTTCCACTTGACCTGTACCAGATTTACCGTAAATGCCACGGTTACGCCGATGGCAAAGACGGGAAGCAGGAGCAGGAGCATCCTGAGCATCACAGATGTCAGAAGCGTCGTAAACTCTCTGATGGTGATCTGACCGTTCACCGGCTTCACGTAATCCGGGAAGGTCGTGAATATGTATTTCATTATATTCATGAAGCCTTCGCCTATATAGAGCCCAAGGAAACGAAAAGCTATGAACATCACAATAAGGGTTATGGCATTGTTGAGCTCCGTGCTCTTCGCTACCTGACCCTTCTTCCTGACGTCCTCTTTTTTCTTACTGGTAGGTTCCTCCGTCTTTTCCCCGCCGGGTCCGTCCTGTGCGAAGAACTGGAGGTTCAGTTCAAGTATCACTGTGCGTACATGCCTCCCGCAAACTGCTCAAACATGATCTTCATCTGCCCGTAGATAAAATCCGAAAAGGCAGGCAGCATGACCATGGTCAGATAAAGCACCGACAGGCCGATCAAAACCTTAAGCTGCATACCCACAGTGAACATGTTCATCTGAGGGGCGATCTTGGCAAGGATACCAAGTACCGCATTCAGCAGCAGCATAACTCCGAACATCGGCAGAAACAGCCTGAAGCCGATGGAAAAGAATTCCCCGAAAAACGTGACCATGGAGTTAAAGAGATGGTCCACGTCAAAAGCGATCCTTCCCGTGGGGATCCATTGATAACTCTCAATGAAAGCCCGAAAGAGCCATTGATATATATCCGTCACGCAGATGATGATCAGGAATGCATACTGATACAGAGTGCCGCTGAAGCCTGTATTCATCCTGCTGACAGGATCAAAAAGCTGCACCATGGAAAGACCCATGTCAACATCGATAAGATGACCGACAAACTGGATGATATAGGTGCACATATTAGTGGAGAATCCAAGCAGTATACCCGCCATGGCCTCCTTTATCACAAGGATCGCATATCCAAGTACAGTATGATATTCAACGTACATATGCGGCACGATATATCTGTACAATAAAAAAGCGACAAACAGCGAGAAGATCACCTTCACTCTCCTCGGAACATTTGTTGTCGCATAAAAGGGTGCCGCGAATACAAAACATGAAACTCTGGTCACTATCAGAAGATAAAATTCCAGATCCTGTATGGAGAAACTGTAATTTATCATATTATTGCTATTTTACGTATATTGTGAAATCACTCCACAGCTCGGTCATAAGCGTGACCATGTTATTCAGCATCCAGTGTCCCAAAAGCATGATGCCCGAAAAAATACCCAGTACCTTAGGTACAAAGGTGAGTGTCTGCTCCTGTATACTCGTAACGGTCTGAAAGATCGATACCGCAAGACCTATGGTCAGTGAGATCAGAAGCAAAGGTGCCGCTGTTGTTATTATAACATATACTGTTTCACTTGTTATCTGCCTTACAGCCTCCACATCCATAATATCGATCCTCCTAAATCACGATAAGTGTACAATGCCGATCCCTGATCCCTCTTCAGTAAAACGTCTTTACCAGGGATCCGATCACAAGATTCCAACCGTCTGCAAGAACAAATAAAAGTATCTTGAACGGCATGGAAATGGTGGTGGGCGGCAGCATCATCATACCCATACTCATGAGGGTGGATGCGACCACCATGTCTATCACAATGAAAGGGATATATATCAGAAAGCCGATGATAAACGCCGTTCGAAGCTCCGAGATCATAAAAGCGGGAATGAGTACGGCATTAGGGATATCATCAAGACCTTCCACATCTTCTATCCCGGCTATGTCCATAAAAAGCCTTACATCCTTCATCTGTGTCTGACCATACATGAATTCACGCAAGGGAGCCATTGCTGTCTCAGTGAACTCCTGCTGTGTGATCTCTCCTGCTTCAAAAGGCTGTACAGCATTGACATTGATCTCATTTATCGTAGGCTGCATGATGAAGAATGTGATAAACAATGCCAGCCCTACCAGCACCTGATTGGGTGGTGCGGTCTGTGTACCAACTGCCGCACGCACAAAATGCATCACCACCAGGACTCTGGTAAATGAGGTAAGCATCAAAAGAAGAAGCGGAGCCATGGCGACCAATGTAAGGATTATCATGATCCTCAGCGCGCCGCTTAAGGTTCCGTACTCGTCTGTGTATGTAATGTTCAGATTGTTGCCGATATTCAGTTCCCGAAGATCCGACCTGTCGTCGGAAGAACCCGGTTCATCGATGACAGTGGTGGCGTCGTAACCGTCCCTTCTGAGTCCAAGATCGGTAAAATCAGATCTCCTTTCACCGGGGGTTTCCGTCAATGTCTGGGTAGATGCCCCGTCTATGCTCCTGTTTGTAGCTATGTCATTATTGGCATATGCATCGACAGAAAACACTAAAGAAAGTACAACAATAACCGGCAACAAGTAAGTAATGATAAGAAATCTACGGCTCATTTTCCTTTACCTATCTTGGTCCGGGCTTTTTCAACAAGCTCCTTGAAATCGTAATTAACCGTGGTGCCTGTTTCCTTCCTCACTATATCATCCTCGGGTATCTCGCAAAGATATGTTATCTCATCCTTGCCGATACCTATTGCATGATATTTTGAGGCGGTCCTGATAATTGCTACATATTTCGAAGGTGCTATCCTGGCGGAATCGATTATCTCGATATTCCCGGTCTCTATCTTGCTCTTGGCATACCCGCCAACAAATCTTGTAGTAAAAAAGGTTATGCCTAAAACAAGCAGAAAGATCAGGATAACCGTGACAAGCTGAACGATTCCCTCCAATCAGCCCACAACCTTCTTAACGGCTTCCAAAACTCTCTCGGCCTGGAAAGGCTTAACGATGAAGTCCTTCGCTCCGGCCTGGATAGCTTCGATAACCATTGCCTGCTGACCCATGGCTGAGCACATGATAACAAGCGCTCCGGGATCTGCAGCCTTGATCTTCTTTAATGCCTCGATGCCATCCATCTCAGGCATTGTGATGTCCATGAGTACGAGATCGGGCTTTACTTCGGCATACTTCTCTACAGCCTTGGCTCCGTTCTCAGCCTCGCCGGCTACATTGTAGCCATTCTTCGTGAGGATGTCCTTGATCATCATCCTCATGAAAGCAGCATCATCACAGATCAGAATGTTCTTTGCCATAGTTATAACTCCTTATTTTATAATGTCTGTAACTCTCACTCCAAAACTCTCGTCTATAACGACGACTTCGCCCTTCGCAACGTTCTTACCGTTCACCAGAACGTCTACCGGCTCACCTGCTATCTTATCCAATTCTATGATAGTACCCGGTGAAAAATCAAGTATATCATTAATTGATTTATGTGTCCTGCCCAATTCCACCGTAACCTCAAGAGGTACATCCTTTATCAGCTCTATATTTTCCTGAGGCTGCATCGGATTGATGTCATTGGAAAATGCAGTAAACTGCGCCTGTTGTACGTTTACCGGGGCTCCCATGGGCTGTCCGTATCCCATCTGCGGCATCGGCTGTCCGTATCCCATCTGCGGCATCGGCTGACCATAACCCATCTGAGGCGGTGCCTGTCCGGGATATCCCATCTGAGGCGGTGCCTGTTGCATCCCCATATCCTGAGGCGGTGCAGGTGGCGGCGGTGCTGCTGCCGGCTCCGGTGCAGGTGGCGGCGGTGCTGCTGCCGGCTCTGATGCCTCTTCGCCTCCGCCCTGACTGTCTATAAAGTGATGGTACAGTTCCTTTGCAAAGTCCAGGGGGTACAGCTGCATGATCGTCGAGTCTACCAGATCACCGATCTGCATCCTGAAGGCTATCCTTACGAATCTCCCCCTGAGGAATTCCGCTATGTTCCCGGGATCCTCTGAACTCAGATCTATAAGCGACGATTCCGGTGGAGATATATCTATCATCCTGCCGAGCATGGATGAAAGGGAAGTTGCGGATGATCCCATCATCTGGTTCATAGCCTCCGAGATGGCTGACAGATGAAGCTCTCCCAGTTCATCATCCGTATTGGTACCGTCTCCGCCCATCATGAGATCCGTGATTACCTTAACGTCATTCTCTCTCAGGACCAGGATATTGGTACCGTCCAGACCCACTTTATAATGGATCTGTATGAAAACACAAGGCTTTTCATAATTGGAGGTGATCTCTTCCCACGTGGTTTCCGTAACGGTAGGAGTCGTTATATTAACTTTTCTGTTGACCAGGGAGTACAGAGTGGTTGCCGATGTACCCATGCTTATGTTGGCAACCTCACCGATCGCGTCCTTTTCGAAATCGGTCAGTTCTCCTCCTGAATCAGATCCTGCCGGCGAAGAAGCTGCATCGCCGGATGAGGAAGCATCGGGACCCGAGTCCCCGTCTGCGGCCATCCCGGATAACAGGGCATTTATCTCGTCCTGTGAAAGCGCACCGTCCAAAAGCCTATTCCTCCTCTTCTTTTATGATTGATGTTACTCTAACGGCGTAAGTCTTCTTGGTAGCACCGGGCAATGCTTTGAATTTCCTGATATTACCAACGAATACATCCATCTCCTCATCGACTCTGGCTGAGAGCCTTATGATATCCCCGGGCTGCAGATTGACGAAATCCGTAACGGTTATGGAACTGTCGCCAAGCTTTGCGATGATGGGGATGCGCACATGCCGTATCATATCCTCTATGTGCTCCGTATAATCATCCTCGGATGTATCCTGCATAGTCGAGAACCAGAATTTCGTATTCAGCTTGTCCATAATCGACTCAAGCGTAAAATACGGAAGACAAACATTCATAAGGCCCTCTACTTCGCCTATCTTTATATTGAGAGTCACGATCGCTATCATCTCCGTAGGTGCGATGATCTGTGCGAACTGAGGATTCGTCTCGACTCTCTCAAGTACCGGATTAAGATCCAGCACGTTCCTCCAGGGTTCTCTCAGCAATGCAACACAGACCGTGACCATCCTCTCCACAAGGGACATCTCGATCTCGGAGAACTCACGGTTCTTCTCCAGAGCCTCTCCCTGTCCTCCCAACAGTCTGTCCACCATGGCAAAACCGAGATTGGCTCCCAACTCCACCATGATATTGCCGTTCAGCGGCTGGAAATTGACTATGCCTATTATAACAGGATTGGCAAGTGAGTTTGTAAACTCCGAGAATGTCAAAGCCTCAGAATTCACAACGCTTACCTGGCAGTTCTTCCTAAGGTATACCGGCAGATTTGTGGAAATCAGTCTGCCGTAATGCTCGAATATTATCTCAAGTGTTCTTAAGTGATCCTTTGAGAACTTCGCAGGACGCTTAAAGTCGTACTCCTTAACCGACTTTCCGGCATCCTCCTTCATATCCTCGGCATCAATATCTCCGCTGGATAACGCTTTTAATAGGTTGTCTATCTCATCCTGGGACAGGACGTCGCCCATAAGTAAACTGCCCCTTTCGACATTATTTCAAGCCGTATCGCAAAATGCGATGATTACTGTACGATATATCCGCTCAACGCTACCTGATATATGAACGTCGAACCGAAAACCTCCTGAAGCCTCTCAAGGCATGCATCCTGCACCCCTTTCTGTCCGAGAGCCTGTACATCTTCATATGTGTACTGACCTATGGTCTCGGAAAGAGCATTCAGTATAAGTGACTGCCTGCCGGGGATAAGATCCGCTCCGTATGTCTCATAGTCCTCGTTGGTTGTATCCATAAGTATGGCAACCGAACATACAAGGAAATGATCCTCTCCGTCGTCTCCTTTTTTGAGCTGGAAGGTCTGGGACTCATCTATGGAAGCAGTGGCCGTATCCGCAAGAGAAACGTCGTGACCGCCGGATCCGTTGCCCTGAGGAGTTGTGCCTGCCGTATCAAGCTTTATAGCCCCGGAAATCTGATCAACAAGGGCTATGGTCTTCCTGTTGGCCGGTATGATGGTAAACATCATGATGGCTGTCATAGCGATATTCACCACGAGAAGTGCCAGTATTATGATACTCATCATGTTCTTTTTCACTTCAATCTCCTTTACGACGCATCGCTCAATTGATTATATATCCTGATCTCAACCCTTCTGTTGAGCTGTCTGCCCTCAGGGGTACCGTTATCGGCGATCGGGACATATGCTCCTCTGCCTGTGTGCTTGATCATTGCCGGATCCAGATCCGAATTATCCCGCAGATACTGGAAAACACTCAGCGCCCTCGCGTCGGAGAGCTCATCGTTGTTGGCAAATTTTGAATTACTTATAGGGACGTTATCCGTATGTCCCTCGATCTCTATGGTACCATCGGCATAGGTTTCAAGTATCTTACCCACCTTATCCAAAGTACCTACAGCACTATCCTTTATTGTAGCACTTCCGGAGTCAAATAACAACGAACCGTTCATGGTAAGACTCACATACTGACTCGTGAAGTCTATGTCGATCTGTTTGGCCAGATCCTCCTCATTTACCGACTCTTCGATCCTCTCTGCCAGCTCCTCGGACTCCTTCATGCCGGATTCCTCAAGCTGGTCCTTTGCCTGCTGATCGGAAATATCCTGTCCGGCGCCGGATCCCTCCTGTTCGCCCTCTGCCTCGTCGTCTTTGTTGTAGGATGAGGATTCGTAAGTCTCCTCTCCTTTACCCTCTTCGTTGGCATCCTTGTTATCGGAATTACCGGAAGTATTCTTACCCATGGAGGTGATATACTCAGACACATTGCTGAGCTGTGAGACACCGTTTCCGACCATATCTCCCTCGCCTATGGTGTCTCCTCCGGGATCGAATATCGAAAAAGCCTTTGACATGGATGCAGCTATAGCTTCGAATTTATCTACGTCCGTGCTGGAGAAAGCGTACAAAAGCACAAAGAAACACAGAAGCAGATTCATGAGATCCGCAAACGTAGACTGCCACGCGGGCGCTCCTTTTGGTGGTTCATCAGGCTTCTTTTGCCTTGCCATCAGCCTTCTCCTCCGGCAGCTTCTCCCGATCCTTCAGACATAGCCTTACGCTCTGCAGGAGAAATAAAGGACTTCAGCTTCTCTTCTATAACTCTGGGGTTCTCACCTGCCTGAATGGAAAGAAGTCCCTCGACCATTATCCCCTTAACAGCCATTTCGGATGCGTTCTTGGCTTTAAGCTTGTTGGCCACAGGTGCACAGACCCAGTTTGCGATCAGCGAGCCGTAGAACGTCGTGACCAGAGCCACGGCCATAGCAGGTCCCAGAGCTGCCATATCCGAAAGGTTTTTAAGCATGTTTATAAGTCCGATAAGGGTACCGATCATACCCCACGCAGGGCCCATGGATCCCATGTTCTCCCAGAATGCGGCATTGTCTTTATGCCTGCTCTCTATACCATCCATCTCGGTTTCCATGATGGCACGCACAAGATCCGGGTCTGTTCCGTCAACTACAAGCATGATGCCCTTTTTCAGGAACTCATCATCTATGTTGCTGGCCGCCTCTTCAAGGGACAGCAGACCTTCCTTTCTTGCAACGTTAGACAGATCGATGATCTGCTTTATCACCGCAGATGAATCTGATTTATCAAGATTTAATACCTGTTTGAAGGATTTAAGCCCTGCAAGGAACGAAGGGATGGTATTCATCGCCAAAATACACATGATCGTTCCACCGATAGTGATGATGATTGAGTCTCTGTCTATGAAACTTCCCAACGCCGACATACCATTGGATCCTACGATACCGTAGAACACAAGGGCAATACATCCGACCAGACCTATGATCGATCCTATGTCCAATTTGATTCACCTTCCAAAGTCAAGTTTAAAACGGTAGAGCGAGAACTCTAACCATTCGATTTTACAAGATTTCTGATCTCCTGTCTACTTTCCTTTACTATCATTTTTCTCCCGGTATTTAATGTTATCACTGTATCGGGAGTGGTTTCAACAACCTCGATGAGTTCGGAGTTCACAAGGATCTTGTCATCATTCAGTTTTGTTACCTCGATAAGCATAGCAATACTATACCATAAATTCATCCCAGATAAAAATAAAAGCAGGCAAAAGGACTCTTATTATCGGCTTTTCTTATTCAGCCTGTATATCTCCTCGGTGGCAAGTCTGGTACGCGCCACTATGTCCTTTTTATCCGGGAAACAATAATAAAGCCGCTTCCTGTCTCCTATGCAGATCACATCCCCGATCTCATACCAGTAATAATCGCTGTAGCAGCTGTAGCAGGCTGTGGGCCCCTGATGATATTCAAGCTTCCCGTCACATCCCGTTAATGTAAAGCCGTTGCCGTCGTGATGAAGATGCCCCTCTCCTACCATATATAATGCTTTATAATCGGCTATGATACCGATCCTTACGTCTGTATCAAGGCTGTAGGTACCCTCTGTCACCTCATCCCTTACACACTGCCTCTCCCAGGCATACCAGTCCGGGATATGACCGAATCTTGTATTCCCGCCTCTTTCCTTCAGCTCTCCGTATTCATCCATATCATAGACCACACCGCAGTTATGGCAGGTAAATGATGTTCCCTTACCTTCTGTTTTACCCTCTGCCATACAGTGAGGACATTTATACAGGATCCTGTTCAGTCCGTCCGCCCTGAAATCCTCGGTTATCCGTATACCCTGCTCCTTCTGCCATCTGAAATAGTCAAAGGAAAAGGCCTCATCCAGTATATCGTCAATATCCCCTACACTCTTGTCCTTTACCTCCGAACAGGTAAGGAGACACTCCATGGTGGCAGATACCTTCACTTTTCTTTTCTGCAGATTATTGTACAGAGGATCCCTCGCAAAGGAACCGAAGGTCTTGATCATAACCACCGGAACATCAAGTATCTTGAACAATACCCCCAGTTTCCTGGGAAGCCTTGTGGCTGTGCCGTCAAAGGAATAACTGGCCTCGGGGTACATCAGTACGCTTGTCTTGTTTTCATGAAGGGCATATTTCAGATCCGATATAAGAGATACATCCGTTACAAACTTCTGGGTGGGTATGCAGCCAAGACTCCGCATGATCCCTTCCTTCCCCACAAGACCGTCCGATGTGCATACGATATTATATGGCATGGGGATCATATGTGTGGCTATCTCCAGGTCAAGGAAGCTTGAGTGGTTCATGAGGATGAGCCAGGGCCCCTTCCCTGCCCTTTCCATATGGATCGTATCATAGGAGAAATCAACATCCTTTAGGTCCGGCTTTGACAGGACTCTTGCAAGAGTCCCAAGGAGGGGATTGGGTTTTTTAGGCTTTATATGCCCGGGCTTTTCTATCCTGCATACCTCATCATATGAACTGTTGACGGTTTTTATCTTCATGGTCTCATGTCTCCGTATCGTATTTATTCATGATATGTCGTATCTGTACCTCACGATATGTCGTCCGTTCTATTAACGATGTGTCGTCTATTTTAAAAGGATACCCCCTGTCGACAGGATATATCAGATGCCGCCGCCCAATGCATATATCATGACTTCTTGTGGCCTTGCCCCAAGAAGCCATAGAGCAAGCCATTTAAA
>CAMOIV010000038.1 GCA_946616305.1 uncultured Lachnospiraceae bacterium
TAGCCAACTCCCCACTTGGTCCTTACATATCTGGGATCACCGGGGGCCTTCTCTATCTTCTCGCGCAGCCTTCTCACGTGGACATCAACGGTCCTCTCATCGCCGGGGTATTCCCTGCCCCATATGATGGACAGCAGATCGGTACGGCTGTATACCTTCTTGGGATTGAGAGCCAGAAGCTCAAGGACGTCAAATTCCTTTGCAGTCAGATTGACCTCCTTATCCTCTATATATACCCTGCGGTTGTTGGTATCAAGCTTCAGATCTCCCGATACTATGATACCTTCACTCTTTTCCTCAACCTTCTCACTTCTCGAGCGTCTGAGGATCGCCTTCATCCTTGCCTTTACCTCAAGTATGTTAAAGGGCTTGGTGATATAATCATCGGCACCGTAGTCAAGTCCCAGGATCTTATCCATATCATCCCCCTTGGCCGTGAGCATGATAATGGGTACATTAGAGGTCTCGCGAATCTGCTGGCACACCTCCAGTCCGGTGAGCTTGGGCAGCATGATATCCAGCAGGATCACATCATAATTGGTGGAAGAAGCCATGGATAAAGCCTCCTCACCGTCGTATGCGCAATCCACCTCATAACCGTCCTGCTCCAGAGAAAACCTTATCCCCTTCACGATCAGTTTTTCGTCATCAACTACCAGTACTTTCAATTTCTGCCCCTAAACCTTGATCTGATCCTTGATCCTTGAAAACATGCCCTCTTTGATACCGGGCACCTTCATTATATCTTGAATCGTATCAAATGTGCCACACTTTTCTCTGTATGAGATTATGTCGGCCGCCCTGCTCTCTCCTATACCGTTGATCTCCATGAGCTTTGCCGCATCGGCTGTATTGATATTGATAAGCCCATCGTCAGGATCACCCCCGGTCCTGATTGAACCGCTTATCTCCTCATCCTTTGCAGGCACATATATCATCTGCCCGTCTGTACATCCTTCAGCCTGGTTGACGGCCTGCCTTGAGGCATTCTCCGTCAGGCCTCCTGCCATGTCGATCATCTGCCAGACTCTGGTATCCGTGTTTCCCGCATATACTCCGGGAGTTCTTACCTCTCCGCACACATACACATAGATGGTATCGCCTGACGGGTCATCAACGTCCGGATCTGACCCTATGTCCCCGTCCCTCCGGTCCATATCCAGGTCTGACCCATTATCCCCGTCCCCCGGGTCCATATCCTCTTCCATGCTTTCGAGCATGACATCATCGGAATAAGCGCAGCCACATAAAAATAATAAAAAAAACGGGATCAGTAAAAGAGATCTGTATTTCATCAAAAGCTCCTAACCGTATCGGATACGGCGCCCCAAAGCTTTTATAGGATTTTAGGATCAAGGCAGGCTCTTGTCAAGTATATCCTTCATCTCTTTTATATTGTCCTCATCGATCACAAGAGGGGGAACCAGCCTCAGTATATTGGCTCCTGCGCTTATCACCAGAAGTCCTCCCTCCCTTGCCTTATCTATCACACCGGCTGCAGGTATCTCAAGCTCCAGAGCCTGCATGAAACCTGCACCGCGGCGCTCCTTAACCACGTCATGTTTCGATACAAGTTCGGATAAAGCCTCCTCAAAGCAAGGCGTGAGCTTCTTAACATGCCCTGTTATGTCCTTTTTCTCATACTGATCGAGAACGGCAAGTACTGCTCTTGTTGCAAAGGGATTGCCTCCGTATGTGGTGCCGTGGTCTCCGGGAACTATGGAATTATCCGCCACCTGTTTCGTAACGGCAAAAGCTCCCACGGGAACACCGTTTCCAAGAGCCTTGGCCATGGTAACGATATCGGGCCTGATGCCGTACTTCTCAAAGGCAAACATGTATCCGGTCCTGCCCATGCCGCACTGTATCTCATCCAGTATCAAAAGGATGCCCATGTCATCACACAGCTTTCTGACACCCTTTATAAATCCCTCATCCGCAGGATATATACCGCCCTCTCCCTGAACGGTCTCCATGATTATGGCCGATGTCTTCTCATCTGCCAAAGCCTTTACGGAATCAAGATCATTGAATCTTGCAAATCGTATATTCCCTATATCAGGATTAAAAGCTTCCCTGTAATGGGGATTGCCCGTAACCGAAAGAGCTCCCATAGTCCTGCCGTGGAAGGAATGCTCCATGGCTATGATATTGTGGTCGGTGCTGTGGTCCTTAAGGAAAGCGTATTTGCGTGCAGTCTTTATGGCACCTTCAATAGCTTCCGCACCGGAATTTGTGAAGAATACCCTGTCCATGCCTGACACTTCGCAGACAGCCCTTGCGGCCTCACATGCCGGTACATTGTAAAACAGATTTGAAGTATGCATGATCCTGTCGATCTGATCCTTCAGCGCATCATTAAATTCCCTGTTGCCGTATCCCAGGGCATATACCGCTATCCCCGCGGCAAAATCCAGATACTTCTTTCCTTCGGTATCATAGACATAGACGCCCTCAGCATGGTCTATGACCATGGGATATCTGTTATACGCGTGCAGCAGATAGCTGTCTCCTAATTCCTTATGATCCATATCATCCTCCGTATATCGCAGATCCGATGCCCTCATCGGTAAATATCTCCAGCAGTATGCAATGCAGTATCCTGCCATCGAGTATAGTCACGTTCTTAACTCCGCCCACCACTGCATCTATGCAGTTATTAAGCTTGGGCAGCATGCCTCCGCCTATGAAGCCCGACTCCAGCAGGCCTCTGGCCTCCTCTATGTTCATCCTGGGGATAAAAGTCGAAGGATCGTTCACATCCCTGTATATGCCCTTGATATCAGTAAGGAAGGCAAGCTTCTCTGCCTTCAGTGCCTTGGCTATGGCACAGGCGGCATCATCGGCATTGATATTGTATGTCCTGTACTCATCATCCATTCCTATGGGAGCAACAACCGGCAGGAAGTCATCCTCCAGCAGATCATCTATGATGGTGGTATCAACCTTGGTGACCTCTCCCACAAATCCGATATCCTCTCCGTCTGCCAGCTTCTTTTTGACCGTGAGCAGACCTCCGTCCTTGCCGGAGATACCGCATCCCTTGATGCCCAGCCCCTCTATCATGGTGACCAGATCCTTGTTCACCTTGTTAAGGACCATCTCCGCTATCTCCATGGTATCCTCATCAGTAACCCGAAGCCCGTTTATGAATTCGGATTCCTTGCCTGTCTTTTTCATCCACCGGCTTATCTCCTTGCCGCCGCCGTGTACGATGACGGGCTTGAAACCAACCAGCTTCAGAAGCGTTGCATCCTTTATCACGCTCTCTTTGATCTTCTCGTCTGCCATGGCGGATCCGCCGTATTTTATCACTATGATCTTTCTGTTGAATTCACGTATATAGGGCAGGGCCTCTATGAGCACCGATGCCTTGTCCTGCACCTTTTTCATCTCTTCATCGTTCATTTCCAATCCTCCGTTTATATGCCATCCCGTGGCTTGGTGTTACACGCACTTTGGCATCCCTGTCTTACTGACTGCCTGCGCTCCTCCTATCCCGGTTCTATCGGCCGCCTTCGCTCCCCTGACTTCATAATCACGATCTGTAATCAGCGTTTATCTTGACGTAGTCATATGTGAGATCACATCCCCAGGCTGTGGCATCACAGTCGCCGTTCTTCATGTCGGCGGTGATGATGACCTCATCCTGCTTTAATATGTTTGTAGCTTCCTCCTCCGAAAAGTCAGCTGTCTCTCCATGGGAATAAATGAGCATCCTGTCGTATCCTTCGGCCTCTATGGAAAGGTCTATGTTCTCGGGATCGAAGTCCACTCCCGAATATCCCATGGCGCAAAGGATCCTGCCCCAGTTTGCGTCATTGCCGAAGACCGCTGCCTTCACCAGGCTCGAGGTTATAACGGACTTAGCCAGAACCCTGGCCCTGAACATATCCGGTGCGTTTATGACATTGCAGGTCATGAGCTTTGAAGCCCCCTCTCCGTCAGCTGCCATCATGCGTGCCAGTTCCTTTGTGACCGTATTCAGCGCCTCCTTGAAGGTATAATAGTCATTCGTGTCTTCCCTGATCTCCGGATTTCCTGCTTCTCCGTTAGCCATCAGTATCAAGGTGTCATTGGTGGAGGTATCTCCGTCCACGGATATCATGTTAAAGGTATCAACCACATCCTCGGACAGTGCCTTCTGCAGCAGTTCGGAGCTTATGCATGCGTCAGTGGTTATATAACCCAGCATGGTACACATATTGGGATGTATCATACCGGATCCCTTTGACATGCCTCCCAGAGTCACCTTGACTCCGGATATCTCAAACTCCACCGCAGACTGTTTGGGATGTGTGTCCGTAGTCATTATGGCACATGACGCTTTGTCTGCCGCTTCAATGCTGTCCGATAAACGGGGCACCATTTCTTCTATCCCCTTATATATCTTATCCATATCAAGGAGCGGTCCTATCACGCCTGTAGACCCCACCAGCACTTCATTCTCATCTATGCCCAGAAGCTCCGCCACCTTGGCCGCTGTCTTTTCGCAGCACATATAACCGCGTTTTCCCGTGCCCGCATTTGCTATGCCGGTATTTACCACCACGGCATGGACATCTCTTTTTTCTTCACGTATGATCCGTCTGTCCCATAAAACCGGGGCAGCCTTTACCACATTTGAGGTAAAGGTCCCTGCAACATGGCACGGTTTTTTGGAATACAAAAGAGCCATGTCCTCCCTGTTCTCATACTTGATACCGGCAGCAGTACTTGCCACCGTAAATCCCTTTGCACTTGTCACTCCGCCCTTGATCTTTTTCATGTGTTGAACCTCACTATATTCCCCGGATTTATTGTGAAATCGTAATAATTCAGGTCCTTTCTTTCTGTCCAGCCTATCTCCTTCCAGAAGGCATTTCCGACATCATTGGTGGTGAAAGCTATGAGTGCCACCTTGTTTATCCCTTCCTTCTCGAGCTGCTCCATGCATCTTACCACCATGGCCTTACCTATGCCGCGCTTTCTGTATCCTTCTCTCACGCATACATGATAAAGTGTCGCCCTCCTGCCGTCATGTCCGCAGAGTATGGCTCCTACAAGCATGTCATCCTCCATGGCAACAGTCGAAAGCCCCGGATTTCTCTTTATGAACCTGTCTATCCCATCGTATGAATCATCTATGCTCCTCATGGCAAAGCCCTTGATGGAATGCCACAGTTCACATACCTTATCATAGTCGGAGATCTCCATCTGTCTTATCTGCATCATGGCACCATTGGGATCATATCTATCCCTTCTTTTTCCTCGAATCCGAACATCACATTGAAATTCTGTACTGCCTGTGAAGCGGCTCCCTTCATCAGGTTGTCCAGGGCTCCCATCATGATGATGTTCCCGGTACGCCGGTCAATCTTAAACCCTATATCAACGTAGTTGCTTCCCTCCACGAATCTCGTCTCGGGACAGACATTCTCATCAAGGACCCTGATGAATCTTTCATCCTTATAGTATTTATCATATACATCCCGTACGTCCTGATATGATACGTCCTTACTGAGTTTTGCGGTCTCTGTCACCAGTATTCCCCTGTTCATGGGGACCAGATGAGGCGTAAACTGCAGTGTGACCTTATCGCCGTACGCATATGCAAGCTGCTCCTCTATCTCCGGAGTGTGGCGGTGGAGCGCAACGGAATATGCCTTTGCATTTTCATTGACTTCACAGAAAAGATTCTGTATCTTCGCACCTCTTCCGGCACCCGATACACCGGACAGTGCATTTATTATCAGTGAATCCTTCTCGATCATATGCTCCTTCATGAGAGGATATGCCGTAAGTATGGAGCAGGTGGTATAGCATCCGGGATTGGCCAGAAGCCTGCAGCCGGCTATCTTATCCCTGTTGATCTCGGTAAGACCGTATACAGCCTCCTCTATAAGCTCCTTTGAGTGATGCTCCAGCTTATACCACTCTTCATATACACAAACGTCCTTGATCCTGTAATCCGCTGACAGATCTATGATCCTGCATTTATCAAGTATGGAGGGAACAAGTTCCCCCTGGAGATATCCCTGGGGTGTCGCGGTAAATATGACATCTGCATCCTCTGCCATATCCGAAAGCTTTATGTCGCACAGTTCCTTACCGTTTATATCCTTGAAATTACCGAATACGCCCTCATACTGCTGTCCTGCAAAGCTTCTTGACATGACATATCTGACCTCAACGTCCTTATGTCCCATGAGAAGTCTTGCCACCTCGGCTCCAGCATATCCGTTGGCTCCGATTATACCTGCTCTGACCATATCTCACCTCTTTGTTAATAATTGTCTGCCATCACACATTATATACGTAATAAAATAATGTTCAAGTCGCATGTGATTGCATAAATATACATCACATATGAATATTATGCAAGTATTACGCAAAATTTCTGCATATTATTCTTGATTTTACCTCTGTAAAGATATATAGTAATGACGTTGACGCAATGGCGGCATACGATAATGATAAATTAAGAAATGCAGTGCTTACTGCGGAAAGAAGGAGAAAATGGCTACAAAGGAAAAAGTTGTTCTCGCATATTCGGGCGGTCTTGATACCACCGTTATCATCCCCTGGCTCAAGGAGAATTACGATTATGACGTGATCTGCTGCTGCATAGACTGCGGCCAGGGTTCGGAGCTTGACGGACTTGAGGAGAGAGCAAAAGCCTCCGGAGCAACTAAGCTCTATATAGAGGATGTAACTGATGAAATGTGCGAGGAGGTTATTATTCCCTGCGTACAGTCCCATGCGGTATATGAAAATAAGTACCTTCTGGGCACATCCATAGCAAGACCCATAATAGCAAAAAGGCTTGTTGAGGTGGCAAGAAGGGAAAATGCCGCTGCCATATGCCATGGTGCAACAGGCAAGGGTAATGACCAGATAAGGTTCGAGCTGGGCATCAAAGCACTCGCTCCTGATCTTAAGATCATAGCTGCCTGGAGAGATCCCAAGTGGACCCTCAATTCACGTGAGGAGGAGATAGAGTATGCAAGGGAGCACGGCATAACCCTTCCTTTCTCGGCCTCCGATTCATACAGCCGCGACAGGAACATATGGCACATAAGCCACGAGGGCCTGGAGCTTGAGGATCCTTCACAGGAGCCTAATTACAATAAACTCCTTGTTCTGGGCACCACTCCCGACAAGGCTCCCGCAAAGGGCGAATATGTGACCATGACCTTTGAAAAGGGTATCCCCACCTCCGTAAACGGAAGAAAGATGAAGGTATCAGATATCATACGTACTCTTAACGTTTTAGGCGGAAAGCACGGCATAGGTATCATAGATATCGTGGAGAACAGAGTTGTAGGCATGAAGAGCCGCGGCGTTTACGAGACTCCCGGAGGAACCATCCTCTATGCCGCACATGAGCAGCTGGAGGAGCTGATCCTCGACAGAGAGACCTTAAGGGTTAAGAGGAAGATCGGTGAGGAGCTTGCCCAGACCATCTACGAGGGAAAGTGGTTCACTCCTCTTGCAGAGGCTCTTGTAGCCTTCATAACCTCAACCCAGCAGTATGTCACAGGAGAAGTAAAGTTCAGGCTTTACAAGGGTAATATAATAAAGGCCGGCGAGAAGTCTCCTTACTCCATATATGATGAAGATATCGCAAGCTTTACCACAGGCGACCTTTATGACCATAAGGATGCTTCAGGCTTCATCACCCTCTTCGGTCTTTCCACCTGGGTACGTGCACTCAAGATGCAGGGTCTGGAGGGCAAGGCTCATAAGAAGGCTCCGGACGGCAAGACCATCATCAAGCATGCAGCCAAAGCCGGTGCCGTTAAGGCTGAAAAGGCAGTAAAGGCAACAGCTACAAAGGCCAAGGCAAAAGCTGAAAAGGCAGGCACCGCTGCAAAGGCAACAGCTTCCAAGGCTAAGAGTACCGCCAAGAGCACGGCTTCCAAAGCTAAGAGCACTGCCAAGAGCACTGCTTCCAAGGCCAAGAGTGCTGCCAAGAGCACGGCTTCCAAGGCCAAGAGCACTGCCAAGAGTACGGCTTCCAAGGCCAAGACCGTTGCAAAGTCCACTGCAGATAAGGCAAAGAAGGCATATAACACGAGGAAAAAGAAGTAAGGATGGCAACCTTTATCGCACTCTTGGATGATGATCCCGCTGACCGCAAGCAGTCTGAGCGTCTGCTTGGCAGAGTCAGGGATGAAAGAGTTAAAAAGGGAGAGGTCATATACTATGATTCATACGGGAGCGAGGAAGCCCTCCTCCCGTTTTTCAATAAGTATGACCTTTTCCTTATTGATGTTACCAAGACTACCAGAGACGGTATGATGGTGGCCGTGGATCTCAAAAGGCGTGGAGCAGAGGGTAAGATCGTCCTGTACTACGATAAGATCGACTACCGCAGCAAATACGGCGATGAAGAAGGGATCTCCTTCATACAAAAGCCGCTGTGGCAGAGGGATTTTTCCAGACTTGTGGATATAGCTGCCCACGTACATGAAAATAAGATCCAAAGAGTCGAGCTCCGGGGAGAATCCGATACCATCTATGTGCTGAAGGAAGAGATAATATATGTCACGGATATGGGGTATTATTCGGCAGTGGCCTTAACGGACAACCGTTCCTTTCATGTGAATGAAAAGCCTCTGATACTCTATGAGACCATCAATTCCGAGAATTTCACCTTTGTGACCCCCAAGTGCTTTATCAACATGGACCACGTGGTGTCATCCGGCGGTACCAGGTTTAAGATGTCTGACGGTGCCGTGATCAGATTCAGCCTTTTCGATAAAAAGGATATCACCAGGACCTATGCGGATTATGCGGCAAAGAAAGCCTCAAAGTGACACGATGATGCCTCCGTTTGAGGCATAAAGCGAGCTGATGCCAGCCGTATCCAGTATCATGATCTTCTTAAACTCCGCTTTAGAGATAAAATCAGCAAGCACTGCCGCTGCCCTTTCATAGCAGTTGCAGTGATTTATTATGAGCACCCTTTCTTTGGTATTCTTTATCCCCGCAAGGGACAGCTCCACCATCTTGGACAGTGCCTTCTTAACTCCGCGCTGAATGGATGCCTGCTCTATGACCCCGTTAACGCCCATGCATACGGGCTTAAGATTAAGGGTATTGGCTGCAAAGGCTTTTATATTGGACAGTCTTCCGTTCTTCCTGAGCATCTCCAGAGATTCGAACACAAAGTAGGTCACAACCTTGTTTATATTCTCTTCGGTCTTTTCAATTATCTCATCGAAGGAGCAGCCCGCCTTATAAAGCTCATAAACCTTCAATGCCACCTGAGCCTCTCCGCCGGAGGCTGATTTTGAATTGAATACATATATCTTCTTATCATCCCCCACCTCTTCCTCATAGAGGCTTTTTGCCAGCTCTGCACTGTTATAGGATCCCGACAGATCTGCGGAGATGGTTATGACAAAGACCCAGTCCTCCTCACATTTGTATGACTTAAGGTACCTCTCGGGTGAAGGACAGGCAGACCTTGGCACTCCCTTGCACTGATCCATCAGCTTAAGGAATGATTTCTGTTCAAAGGTTTCGTCATCGATGACCACATGGTCATCCAGTGTGATGGTAAGCGGTATATTCTCGCAAGCGACCTCCCGCTTTAACTCCTCGGGAAATTCGAGACAACTGTCGCCTATTATCCTGATACTCATCCTGCCTCCTGTTCTATCTTAGCATTATTACCTGACACTTCTCGGCTGTACGGCCGAAAACCTCTCCTGCGAGAGCATGATCCGCGAATACATCCATGATGAGAAGGGAAGGGGCTTCCTTCTGGAAGACATCCCTTATCCGCATGTATTCATTGCCTGCTTCCTCCGTTGCTTCTCTTATGTATTTCCTTGCCCCCCTGAGAACAGTCAACTGATATCTCTCGCTTGTTATTCTCTTCTTGAAATCGGCAAGTTCATCGGATGCCCTTCCTACTCTCTCTGCATCCTTCGAAGCTTCCTTTATGTGCTCCTGTATATCGGTGTCTACTGCCAGGGCAGCTTCGTATTCCTGTCTGCAGCCGTCTGCCTCTGCTCTGAGGACATTGAATTTGCTCTCACGTCTCTTTCTCCACTGTCTTCTGAAATACAGCACCACAAGGGCGAAGAGCACCATCAGGAATCCGTCGTATATGGTATCGTAGGATCCGTTTACGGCACCGGGTATCTCGAATCTCAGCAGCACACCTGCAAGAACCAGCAGCAGGCCTCCCACAAGGCATATTATCGCAAGAATGAGGCTCAGTATATGCTGGGTCTTCCTGCTTATCACCTGCTGTGCTTTAAGGAGCTTCTGCTCGGCCTCGTCCATGAGTGCCTTCTTTTCATCAAGTGTTTTTAATGCCTCACTCTCCTGCTCACGTAAGAGCTTGACCTCATCACTTTTCTGCAGGCAGTATTTAAGGTCCATCTGCAGCTCGTACTGCTTCTGCTCCTCCTTGTATCTTGCCTCCTCTACGACTCTGGTACCGCCTCTGGTAAGCCTTGCCTCGGATCTCTGCAGTGATTCCAGTGCCTTATTCGATACAAACCTGTCCTCTTCCGCATTCACTATGGATTTAAGGAGGTTACGATCCTGCATGGAATGATCGTCGTAGGTACTGCCTTCTATGACTGTGGCATTCCTTACGTACTGATCTCTGGTAACTCCCACCAGATAAGAAGGTGCAAAGCTCACCGGAGTATTGGTTGTGGTATTGATGAATTCCAGAGTATCGGCAGCCTGATCCGTCGCCGAGAAGGACCTGAATATGTGATACTGGGCTCCCTCGGCAAAGATATCCATGGATCCGCCGAAGGCAACCCCGTCCCTTGGGGCATAGAGCTTTCTGATCTTGGCCTGGCCCTCCAGCCCGAACAGCATGGCAAGGATGAATTCCACAACGGCAGATGCATCCCAGACACTGCCGATGTCCTTAACGTTCATACCGGTGGAAAAAACATATTCCGCATTTTTCAGATTGCCGAATCCATCTATATGGATATCAAGTATCCTCAAAATACCTCTCCTCCCGCAAGAGCAAGTATGCCTTTCTTTATTATCTCCTTCTTAAGCTCCACGGATTCATTACCTTCGCTGACTCTTTTAAGGAATCTCTCCCTTAAGGTATTCTCCGTAAGAGATTCACCGTCTATATCAAAATCCACATCCTTATCGGTCACGGAAACCGCAAAGTAATCTCTGCTCAGATTCTTCTGAACCGCCTTATCGTCAATGATATGGTCCAGATCCATCCTGCCCACCAGATTGACATGCACCATGGCGGCACCGTTTATCCCGGGAATAAGACCGAGGGAGGTTCTGGCACTGTCAGCCACATTCTCCGTCCCCACTGTCCCGGTTATATCCAGTTCGATGTCGTAGCAAAGCCTCTTACCGCTCCTTACGAATACAGGCGATATGTCCGTATCGTTTATATAAAGCTCCATAAAGCCTTTATTCCCGCCCTCGTTGAAGTCCAAAGCCTCCAGGGATCCCGGAGCGCAGAAATACCCGCCTCCTTTCAGATCACCGTGCTTATAGGTCCTTTCAAGTCCGAGGCCCAGATATTTGATACCTCTGTCCTCAAATCCGCGGAGATTGAGGTTTCCGGAGGTCAGCACTATGTTTATCTGTCTCTCATCAAAGAGGGGCAGTTTGGAGACGTCGTATACTCCGTAGATATCTGTATTGCCTATGGTGAATTTCTTTTCCAGATCGCTGAATATCCTGAAATTTTCCGGCATGTTCTTTTCCATGCTGAAATATGCCGATTCATATGAATTGCCGGGCAGCAGCAGGAACTGCATCTGGGGATTCTCACGCATGACTGCGTATACCCTCTCCATTGTCTGTCTTGAGATATGCTCGGAATCAACAAGCCCTCCGGTTATGAGCACCCCGAGGGCGTCCTCTGATGCAGCGAAGCCCACCATCTGCACAAAAGCAGACAGAAGCTCCTGCTTTCTTGTGGCAGACTTGTCCTGTGATAATATGTTTCCGAACGGGATATCCAGATGTATGTCAGAACAGTGTATTAGTCTCAAGCATCCTCCATCGCCTACTGTGGTGCCTCCCCCTGAGCTGCAGCTCCTGCAGCCGCCTGCTGCAGAGCAAGAGCTTCCGCAAGTGCAGCCTCGTTGTCAACGGCTACCATGGCGTTATCATTCTGTTGTGTCTGTGCAGTTTCCGCAGTATTATCCGTAGCAGCTCCGTTGGTCAGGCTGTTCCTTGATCTTTCGGCATATTGTGAATCAGGCATCTCATTGACTATCCTGCTGTATATCTGCGTTGCGTTTACGCTGTCTCCGGACTCTTTGTAGCTCTCGGCAAGGTAATACCAGGCCTCGTCGTTTGCCGGATCTATCTCCACAGCCCGTCTAAGATCGGCAATGGCGGCCGTGTATTCTCCTCTGGAAAGAGCTTCCTTTCCCTGTACTATATACGAAGAAGCTGCCTTGGAGGCTACATCGCCGTTCAGATAATTGTACAGATTCCTGAAGGCTTCCGAATATATCCCGGGGTCCAGTCCCGTCACATTGTCTGTTATCATGGAATTTCCGGAGACCGCAGATGCAGTGATATTCTTAAGGAGTGATTCCGTTCCCACCACGTCCTGCGGATTTCTCATATAATTCAGAGCGGCGCTTGCGAGATAATCATACCGCTCGACCATTCCGGAGCTTCCCGTCAGATTGTCTATCTGAGCTCTTACGGTATCATTCTCGGCCTGAAGGGCCTCTATCCTCTTGGTCTGCTCCTCAAGGTCTGCATTCTTGGATGTGAGCTCGTCGCTTACCTGCTTTAACTGTGCATTCATCTGTTCAGAGGCCTTATTGATCCTGGCAGGCAGCACAAGGAAGAACATGAGAGCACATCCTATGAGAGCTCCTATGATTATGTTCAGGATGGAGGATCCGCCCTTTCTCTCTACAGTGTTTACCGGCTGGATTATGGTCTCATTACCGCTTCTGTAGGTTATGGCATCACCGCCTACGGTGACAGGACCTGCATCATCTCCTCTGCCCTCGGCATTATTCCTTATTCTGATGCCTTCTTCGGCTTCTCTTAAATAATTCAGTATCCTTGTGTTGTTCCTGTCTATCTTGGAAGCCTGTGTCAGTATCCTTCTTGCCTTGTTAAACTCCTGTGACTGCAGATACAAAAGGCCCAAAAGCTCATAGGCCACAATAAGGTTGGGATTGACCTGCAGCACCTTTTTAAGCTGGATAACGGCAAGATCCAAACTCCCCTGCCTTGCGTAATCCAGCGCCTGATTGTATTTCTTGATGGATTGATTGATGCCCGAGAGTCTGCTTGGATTGCTCTGCACATCCTCTATAAAGTCGTCGGCTATGTTCTTGTCAGGCTTGATATTCTTGCTTACTACCCACTCGGAGAAGGCTGCTACCGCCTCGCCCATCTCAAAATACACAAGACCCAGCAGATTTCTTGCATCTATATTTGTGCGGTTAAGCTTCAGACTTGCGCGCAGCGAAACAACAGCCCCTGAAAGGTCCCTTACTCTGGCCTTCATGAGTCCGTCATTGTAATATTGATTGGATAGACGCACTATGCGCCTGTATTCCTGTATATCCGCTCCGCAATTAGTGCAGAAGTCATTTCTGGTGAGTTCGCACCCACAGTTAAAACACCTCAACGCCAAAACTCCTACTGCTGCTGATATTTGCTCTTCTCTTCAAGAGCCACGATAAGATCGACAACGTCGGTCATATCCAGAGCCCTTATTGCATTTTCAGCATCCTCCAATTCCTTGGACGGATGAAATTTTCTTAATTCCTCATCAAAATCGATCATATTATCAACCCTTCAGTCCGGCCAGACGCTCCCTGACCTCCTTCATCATCTTCTCATAAGAAGTAAGCTTTTCTTTCTCTTCGGCTATCTTGCTCTCAGGCGCCTTAGAGAGGAATTTCTCGTTGGAGAGCATGGCATGTGAACGCTTTAATTCGCCCTCAAGCCTCTTCTCTTCTTTCTCAAGCCTTGCTATTTCTTCTTTCTTATCTACAAGCTCTTCGAGAGGAATATAAACCGTGGCATTCCCCGTCACTACGGAAAGGGCGTCATCGGCTATATCGGTCTTGTCCTTCTGATATGTCACATTGGGAGCATTGATCAGGGACTTGAAATAGAGCTCGCCGTTTTTAAATGCATCAAGCACCCCATCATCGGCGGAGACAACTATCACATCGGCACTCTTTTTTGGCGGCACGTTCATGGAGGATCTTGCATTCCTCACGCCCTTAACCGCTTCCTTTATTATCTCTATGCTCTTCTCATCGGATGCATAGTCACTGTCTGCTTCATATACAGGCCAGGATGAGATCATTATGGACTCATCCATACTGTCATCTCCGGTCTCCTCCTTCATGGTGCAGTATATCTCCTCCGTCACGAAGGGCATGTAGGGATGCAGAAGCTTTAATGAATCCGTAAGCACCTTCTTCAGGGTATACAGAGCCGCGTTCTGTGAGGCGGCATCGTCTGTATTGTACAGTCTGGGCTTGACCATCTCGATATACCAGTCACAGAGCTCATTCCATATGAAATCATAGATCTTGGCCGCTGCCACACCCAGCTCGAACTTCTCCATGTTGTCGGTGACTTCTTTAACGATGCGGTTCATCTTGGACAGTATCCATCTGTCCGCAGGGGTAAGCTCCTCCTTGGCAGGCTTCCTTAAGGTCTTGCCGTCCATGTTCATCATGATGAATCTGGACGCATTCCAGATCTTATTAGCGAAGTTCCTGGCAGCCTCAACTTTTTCATATGAAAATCTCATGTCATTTCCGGGAGCATTGCCGGTGATGAGCATGAATCTTAAGGCATCGGCACCGTATTTATCGATGACCTCCAAAGGATCTATGCCGTTTCCGAGAGACTTGGACATCTTGCGGCCCTGGGAATCACGCACCAGACCGTGGAAAAGCACAGTCTTAAAGGGCTCCCTGCCCATCTGCTCATATCCTGAGAATATCATCCTTATTACCCAGAAGAATATGATGTCATATCCGGTAACCAGCACATCCGTGGGGTAGAAATACGAAAGTTCGGGAGTCTCCTCGGGCCATCCAAGTGTTGAGAAGGGCCAGAGGGCTGAGGAGAACCAGGTGTCAAGAGTATTGGGATCCTGAGTCAGGTGCTCCTTGCCGCACTTGGGACACTTGTGGGGTATTGTTGCGGACACCGTAAGCTCACCGCAGTCCTCACAGGTGTATGCAGGGATCCTGTGTCCCCACCACAACTGCCTTGATATACACCAGTCCCTTATGTTGTCTGTCCAGTTAAAGTAGGTCTTCTCCATGCTCGGAGGGATAAGTTTTACCTCTCCGTTCTTAACCCCCTCCACTGCAGGCTTGATAAGCTCGTCCATCTTGACGAACCACTGCTCCTTGACCAGAGGCTCAACGGTGGTGTGACACCTGTCGTGAGTGCCAACCTCGTGTGAATAATCCTCGATCTTAACAAGAAGTCCCATCTCATCGAGCTCTTTTACGATGGCCTTTCTTGCCTCGTAACGGTCCATTCCGGCATATTTACCGCCGTTTTCATTGATGGTACCGTCGTCATTCATTATGTTTATGACCTCAAGGCCGCATCTCTTGCCTACCTCGAAGTCGTTAGGGTCATGTCCGGGTGTGATCTTAACTACACCTGTACCGAATTCGGTGTCCACGTATTCATCTGCGACGATGGGCATCTCACGGTTCATAATGGGAAGCATGACCTTCATGCCCACTATATCCTTGTATCTGTCATCCTCGGGATTTACTGCAATACCGGTATCACCCAGCATGGTCTCCGGTCTTGTTGTGGCAAACTCAAGGAACCTGTCTGTACCGATTATGGGATACTTTATATGCCACAAATGACTGGCCTGCTCCTCATGCTCCACCTCGGCATCGGATATGGTAGTCTTGCATACGGGGCACCAGTTTATCATCTTGTGTCCCTTATAGATCAGGCCCTTATCGTAGAGACGTACGAATACTTCGTTGACTGCCCTGTTGCAGCCCTCGTCCATGGTAAATCTCTCTCTGTCCCAGTCGCAGGAGGATCCCATTTTCTTAAGCTGTGATGTGATCCTTCCACCGTATTCCTTACGCCATTCCCAGCATCTTTCAAGGAAGCCTTCTCGTCCCAGATCGTCCTTGTTTATGCCCTGTTCCTTAAGAGTCTGGATGACTCTCACCTCCGTGGCGATGCTGGCGTGATCGGTCCCCGGCTGCCAAAGGGCATTGTAACCCTGCATCCTCTTCATCCTTGTGAGGATATCCTGCATGGTATTATCCAGCGCATGCCCCATATGGAGCTGTCCGGTTATATTCGGCGGGGGCATGACGATAGTGAAAGGCTTCTTCGATCTGTCAACCTCCGCATGAAAATACTTATTATCTTCCCATTTCTTGTAGAGTCTGTCCTCTATACCCTTGGGGTCATATGTTTTTGCTAATTCTCTGCTCATCTGTGCACACTTCTCCCATATAAACATAGTCGTCTAATCATAGAATCGCAGAGGGGATTTGTCAAGGGCAGAAGCCCAAAAACCACGATAAAATAAGCCTTTACAGTAGATTTTAAAAGTGCGTGAACACTCTTTTGCCCATACCCACACAAGGCTTTAAAAAGTGTGAGAGCGGTCCCGGGGAAGGATCGCTCTCAGGAGAGTATATTGGGGGAGAAATAGTATCAGGATTTAATATCCATCAACTTTATGATGTGATTATATAATCAAATTGTGTTCAAATCGTGTTTTTTCAAAATGTTTTTATTTATTTTAGGTAAATAGCAACCCGAGAGTCCCGTTTGTACTCCAAGAATCCCATTTTGTAAA
>CAMOIV010000039.1 GCA_946616305.1 uncultured Lachnospiraceae bacterium
TTTTCAATGGATGTTTGTGATCATAACCTGTTAATATCCGGAATTCGGGAGGTTCATCGGGATGGAAAAAAAGACTTTGACAAAGATCTTATCCTTTATCCTTTTGACCCTGTTTCTTATTTCCTGCGGTAGGATCGTACCTGATGAAAAATCAGATTTTACGATCTTTGAACCCGGTCTGGAACTGTCTGTTACAAATGGAACAAGTGAATATGAAGGCTTTCAGGTAGACAACGTTCTTCATTTTTCAGACGGTTTACCGGACCTTTATTATCATTCATACATTCCCGATGCATATGACGGCAGTGAATCATATGCCTTGTACATCGTCCTTCCGGGACACGGAGGATACTATAACGATGGAAAAGGCAGTGCCAAGAATATCACCGAAGAATACTATGCTGTGGAAGCAAAAAAGTACAATGATAAGATGATCATCATAGCTCCGCAGCTTGAGGATTACGACGATGAAATGGAAGACTTTCAAGATGAGTACATTATACATAAGCCTCAGGTTATACGTCTCACCGAATATATACTGTCCAACTACAATATAGACCGCAGCAAGGTTTATATAAGCGGCTATTCAAGGGGCGGAGAGGTGATGTCTCTTGTTATAACCGAAAGACCGGAGTTATATACGGCCGGGTTACATATGAGCTCCATATGGCGGGGAGATACATCCGTTGTCACCCGGGAACATTTTCCTTTATACTTTGTGATAGGTGAAGAGGACGAAGCATATGGCTCAGAGCCCGTTAAAAAAACCTATGAAGAGATTTCCTCTGTATACAGACAGGAGGGAATAAAAGAAGATGAAATGAGAAAGCTGGTTGTTATGGATATAAAGGATTGGGATTATTTTACCTCTCAGGGATACGACAATCAGCACCTTGGGGCAGATCTGTTTGCCTATGACAGTAATGTCATGGGATGGCTGTTTGACCATTAAAAGAGGATACCATGGGACTATTATCACTGCAGTTTTATCTTATCTTTGCGATCATATTACTTGTATACTATCTGCTGCCCGGAAAGTTCCAATGGATGTGGCTTTTTGCAGGGGGTATCTTTTTATACTCTATTAACTCCAGACCGTACCAACTGATCACTTTTGTTGTTATCATCATCATTAACTTTGCCGGCAGTATGGCTTTTGAGGATGGAAAATCTGCCGGTATATACAAAGCGGTGATAATAACAGATATCTTCATGCTTGTTATACTGAAATACAACAGTTCTCTGTTCAGAGTGGCAAATATGTGCCTTAGACCTTTCGGCGCAGCCATACCGGAGGATGTTATCAATAATGCGCGCTCCATTATTGATAGTATATGCCCGGTTGGTATGTCCTATTTCATGCTCATCCTCATAGGTTATATAACCAGTGTACACTGGGGCAAGATGGGGGCATTGAAGAATCCCTTAAAGATGGTACTAATCACATCATATTTCCCGCTTATGACATCGGGTCCCATAATAGAATGCAGCGAGACCGAAGGGTATTTGTTTAACGATGAGAAAAAACACTTCTCAAGCGAAAATCTGACGAAGGGTCTCCTTCGGATCCTGTGGGGTGTGTTCAAGAAGCTTGTGATATCGGAAAGACTGGCTCTTATCGTGAATACGATATATGACAACTATGAAGCCTATACCGGACTGTATATCATGTTGGCAGCCGCTCTGTTTACCATACAGCTTTACACTGACTTTTCAGGTCTGATGGATATAGTCCTCGGTATCTCCCGGGTCCTGGGGATACCACTGCCCGAGAATTTCAAAACTCCCTTTTATGCCTCTACTCTGGCGGAATTCTGGAGAAGATGGCACATCACCTTGGGAACATGGCTTCGCAACTATGTTTTCTACCCCCTGCAGAGATCGAAAATGATATCAAAGCTGAGAAAATCCTGTAAGAAGGTACTGGGCAGGGGATACGAAAAAAAATACAATATCCCCATGTACGTATGCCTGTTCATAACCTGGTTTCTTATCGGGTTCTGGCACGGAGGAGATTTTAAATACATCTTCGGAGTAGGTATATATATGGGAGTCATAATAATACTTAGTGACATCCTGCAGCCTGTATTCGGAAAGATCATACAGATCACCCGGATCAATACAGAATGCTTCAGTTATCGCCTGTTTACCAGGATCCGCACCTTTATTATATTTACCATAGGTAATTCCTTCTTTAGGGCATCCAGTGCCGGAGATGGGTTCAGGATGTGGTACCTGGCATTCTCCCGTTTCAATCCATGGATCCTGTTTAATGGGGCTTTATATAATCTGGGTCTGGACAGACGGGAAGCAGGCATAGTGGTCCTTGGCTTGATCCTGCTGTTTATCGTTTCCTATTTCCAGCACAGGGAAGAGATAAGAGGGAGCGGCCAAAGTGCCGGCGATCTGATCATGAGACAGAACATATTATTCAGGCTCATGGTCTTCTCAGCCTTGTTTGCAATGATCATAGTCTGGGCGCATTACGGATCTACCTTTAATGCGCAGGATTTCATATACGGGGGATTCTGATGGATAAGCATGTAAGGATTCGAAATGCCATATATATCATACTTCTATCTGCCGCACTGTTATTTGTTTATATCCTGGCAAACAGGGTATTGCTGTTAAAGAACATAGACGGCATAGACCAGTTCAGAGCATATTATCATCAGGAAAAGAATACAGTAGATGTGCTTGTGGTGGGAAATTCCCATTCCTATTGTCATGTTAATCCTGCCATACTTTGGGAGGATTACGGAATATCCGCCTATGACCTGGGAGGCGGAGAACAGACCATGAGCATTTCCTATTATTACATCAAGGAGGCCTTAAAAACCCAACGTCCTAAGGTGCTGTGCCTGGATGTATCTACTGTATCAGACCGGAACTCGGATACCATAGCAAGACAGTGGGCCATAAACAATACCTTTGGTATGAAGTATAACCGTAATCGTATAGATGCGATACGCTCGAGTGTTTCGGAGGATACCCTTAAAGACTATATCCTGCCTCTGTCTTCCATGCATGAGCGTTATACCGAGCTTGGGATGACGGACTTTACTGACATCCATGACAGCATAGATTTCAAAGGATACAGGCCGAAGGAGGGAATACAGAGCTTTGAAGTCCCTGCTGCAGCCATGAGTGAAGAAAGACTGCCCCTTACGGCACATCAGGAAAAATACCTGATGGATATCATCAATCTGACAAAATCCGAAGGAATACCTTTGTATATAATGGTGACACCGTATATCATGGAAGAAGAGGAACAGGCCAGACTCAATACGGTGCTTGATATAGCAAAGGAAAACAATATAACCTGTACAGACTTTAATAAACTGTATGATGAGATAGGGCTTGATTTTAATACGGATTTTGCTGAGAAAAGCCACCTTAACAGAGTCGGCAGTACCAAGTTTACTGCTTATCTCGGTAATATACTGAAGAATGATTATGATCTTGCAGATCACAGAGGAGATCCTTTATACGATTCATGGAATGCTGCGGCTGATCGTTCCAGGCAGGATTATGCTGCGTTTTATATGCCAAGCATAAGCTATGTGAAAGACTTTTTCGATCTCTTCCTGAACGGAAAGGCAGATGTAGGCGGTGACTGGCTGAAGGGTCATTTTACAGCGAATCCTGACGATTACATACTGTTTGTCATGACAGGAGCAGACAGATCCTTAATGTCGCCGGATACCATAGATTCTCTGGCATCGGTAGGGATAAGCGACCCTGTGCCCGGAGGAAAGTACATAGTTGACGGCAGAGGGCTGGTATATCGGACAGACAGCCCGATATTCAGTAAAGGATACAGAACAAAGCTGCATGACATACTTTTTTATTCCAGGGAGAATAAAGAAGAAAACAGGATAGATACCTTTGTACGGACCGATGACGAAGAGCATCCGCTTTCAGAGCAGGATACCTCGGTTCTTATTTATGATAAAGCTCTGGGTGTATTTGTACGGGGAATCAGGATAGATCCGGCAGGACAGATAGAGGAATTATAGCGAAAGCAGTTATTCGCTTTCAGGATCCTTCACTTTCCAGAAGCTCTATCATCCCTAAATACGGATGTATCAAGAAGCATACGTCTCTTCCCCCCAAAGCGGGGGCCTCGTGTCTTTCGCTGCATATAACGTATCTTCTGTCTAGAAGACTGTTAAGGTCTTCTTCGAAAGCATCCGTCTCATAACAGATATGGTATGGGGAACTGCCTCTTTTAACAAGGTATTCATAGACAACGGAATCTTTGGATTTGGGGCACACAAGCTCTATAAGATACCCGTCCTTTTCCATAAAACAGATATCCACTTTTCTGTAATCGTCCGATACGGTTTCCTGCGTGACCACATAGCCCAGTTTTTCAAACTCGGCCGCAGCTTTTTCCATCTTCTTTACCAGATATCCGATATGATGTATCCTCATGTTCAATTCACTTGTGACAGAATAAGGTCTATCATATGTCCGACGTTTTTCATCTCAACCACATCCTTCAGAGCGAAACGGATATCAAATTCGTCCTCTATGGTTCCGATAAGAGTGATGTGCATGAGACTGTCCCAGCCCTTCACATCAGAGGCTACGGTTTCATCAGTCACAACTATGGTATCATCATCAAATACATCCTGTATGACTTCAGTAACTTTTTCCAGTACTTCTTCTCTGGTCATGGATTTATTCCTCCTCTATACTGTTTACCTTGATAACACTGTTTTTCGGCCGGCGATCGGATGAGATATCCAATCGCCATACAGAATTGCCGTCTTCATCTTCGGATATTTTATCAAATCCCTGAAGTCCGTAAAAATCCTTTACCATGGAATTCTTGGGGGTAGGATAATAATAACCGTATATCGAGCTTATTGCCTTATTTTTGCAGGCTCCTACAAGCTCATCCATCATCGCATATTCCATATCACGTTTTAACACTCTGCAGCTCATAAGCCACAGATCGATATGCAGAGAGTCACCTTTTATACTGCCGATCACAACGCTGACGACACCATTGTCACCAAACCGATCCTCAAGCTTTCCGTAAAGGGTTATATGATCATCGGAGGAAGCTATCTGTTCTATTTCGGTTTGTGTGTATCTTCTGGTAGTGAGATTGAACTGATTGCTTTTATTTGTTAACTGAACGATCCTTGCCAGGTAAATGGGTGAAAAGGGTAATATTTCTCCCTTCATATCGAGAGAGAGCAGATAATCCCTGTAATCGGTAAACTCTCTCTTGTATTTCTTTCTTTCCGCATTGGCCTTGTACATGTCATTGCGATGTATGTCATCGGAAGAAAGGGTTGTGACCTCAAAATACCCCGACCTGTCCAGGGTTCTGATATAGTGTTCGGGAGTCGTGATCTCGGGAACGGCGGCATTAGGTATGCTCTGTCTTACTATTTCTCTTTCTGCAGGATTATCATCCACAAACACAAAGGAATCCGGCAAAAGACCCAGATCATCCGCTTCGTTTATGAGATTTCTGTCTTTAGGCTCCCAATTTGCCTTAAAGAGTATAAAATCATCTGTCTTAAGCCATGAATCCGGACGTAAAAAGCCGGATCTGGCAATATCTTCATCATTTTTTGATATTACAGTCAGCAGGGTACCGATCTGTTTCTGGTCTTTGACATACTTTTGAAATGCCGTATACATCTGTGCCACGGGGGTTTCCTGACCTATTTCTATATTTTCCACCCCGTCATCGCCTATGACACCACCCCAAAGGGTATTGTCAAGGTCCAGCGCCAGAACCTTTTTGTTCTTCCCCAACAGGGATTTAATGATAAGTGAAACGCCGTAAGAGGTATAAGGTATGGCATTAAGAGCCATGGCATATTTGTACATGAACCAGTATACGGGGTCATACCACTTGTCCAGGCCGTAGGCTGCCGATTCATAATTTATATCATGAATGTAGAAGTTGTCATGACTTGCGGCATATCGGTATACCAGATCATTCAGTCTCGTGACATAATTAGTCCTTCCCTGCAGCATACAGGCATCCTGATTTCCAAGAAGTCTGTATTCCGGGAGCTCAAAATTATTCTGAATGATGGGGCATTTGTATCTTTCTGCCAGATGATCCCAAAGATCGGCAAACCCGGAATACTCCGACGACAGTTTTTCATCAATACTCTCGGGAGTATCGGAAGGTGATGGCCAGTATTGAATATTATGGCTGGTAGTATGTATATAGATTATCTCAGGTGAGAACTCGGACAGAAGAGGGTTGTCAAACATGCCGTCTTCATAGTATCTGTTGTACTCAGACTCGTAGAATGAAGGCCGGATGCCGCAGTTCAGGAGGAATAACTCCAGCATGTTTTTTATTTCATTAGTGGTGCTCCCGCCAAGTATCGCTATACGTTTATCAACAAAGGCAGTGCCATTGTCTGCCAGAAGCTGTTTTCTCAGCTTTACCTTACGTTTTATCAGGAGATCCGCATCGAACGGATAATCCAATTCTCTCATAAACATTCCCTTCTGCGTAAAGCAGCAAGCAAGATGCCTTCGTTTTCGGTATATTCTGTACGATATAAGGTTACAGATCATAGCGTGAAACGGGCCGGATATCTCAGGTTGAAATGGTTATCACCCGGAAAAATCAGCAATAATATTACCATATTTTGTTTTGAAATAGTAGACATGTTTTGAAAAACAAAAAACCCCCTTTTCATTTGATTTTAGGCGATAATGCTGATAGACTTAACGTGACTATGCGTAATGGAAAGGATACAGATATGAAGGTACTGGTTACCGGCGGAACCGGAATGGTGGGAAGTCATTTCATGAAAAGCTTTTCGGATGACAAAGCCCGGGTTTTGGGGATCGCCAGAAATTCCGCATCAAGCCGAATGGCTGCCATACAGGATGACAGGATAGTAAGATGCGACATCCTTGAGCGGGATGCCCTTATGAAGATCATGAAGGATTTTCAGCCTGATGTGGTCATTCACATGGCGGCGCAGGCTTTTAACGGTGACTCCTGGAATCTGGAGTATGTTACCCATAACACTAACTATATCGGAACACTGAATGTGCTGTATTGCTGCAAAGAGGCAGCGCGTGATGCAAAGATCCTCCTTGCCTGCTCAAGTGCGGAATACGGGAATATCAAAGAGTCGGACTGTCCCTTGAAGGAAGACAGGCTCTTGATGCCCCATACTCCCTACGGAGTTTCAAAGGCCGGAGTGGAGACTCTGGGACGGCAGTATGCCCTTAATTACGGCATGAAGATCTTCCTGCCCAGGATGTTCATCCACGTAGGTACCGGACATCCTCCTGCTACTGCGATACAGAATTTTGCAAGGCAGCTTGCCCTTATAAAGGCCGGAAAGCTTGAGCCTGAGATCCACGTAGGAAACCTTACCACATACAGGGATTATATAGATGTAAGGGATGGAGTGAGGGCTATGCGTCTGCTCATGGATAAAGGAAATCCCGGAGAGCCGTACAATATATGTAACGGAAAGGCATATCAGATAAAGGAGATACTGGATATGCTCATCGATATATCCGGGACGGATGTAAAGGTCGTACAGGACGAGAGATTTATGAGAGTTGCGGACGAGCCTCTGCTCCTGGGTGACGATACCAAGATCAAAAAGCTGGGATACACCAGAGAATACTCCATGAGACAGACTCTTGAGGATGTTTTTGCGGATTGGGAGACCAGGATATGAACTATGAAAATGTGACCATCCTGCTTCCTGCCATGGATGAGACATACAGTCTGAAGGAGACCGTGGAGACGATCCTGCATACCTGCAGAAGGGCGGATCTTTGCGAGATCATTTATTTACTGTGTGATAAGACTACGGAAGAGTCCCGTAAGACCGCCGAGAGCCTTATCAGTCTCTACGGCAGATACATACCCATGTATATCCATGAACAGGAGCTTCCGGGAGTGGGCGGCGCCATTAGAGAGGGCATAATGCTTGCCAAGGGAAGCCATGTTGTGATGATGTCCTCGGATCTGGAGACGGATCCCAATGTTATAAAACGTTTCATAGCAGAGGCTAAGAAGGCTCCGGATCATATAATCACAGCCACGAGATGGAAAAGGGGCGGCGGCTTCGAGCATTATAACAAGGTCAAACTGGTATGTAATCTGATCTTTGAAAAGAGCATAGCTGCGCTGTTTTTTGTAAATCTTTCGGATCTTACATACGCATACAGGATCTTTCCGACAGAGCTCATGCAGTCCATAAAGTGGGAGGAATTAAAGCATCCTTTCTTTTTGGAGACAGCGCTGAAGCCGCTGAGGCTCCATGTCAGGTTTATCGAGGTACCCGGCAGATGGGTTGCCAGGACCGAAGGAGTGAGTCAAAACAGCTTTTTTGCCAATTTCAAGTATTTTAAGACCGCTTTTCACAACAGATTCATGAAAAAAGAAGATATACTTAAATGAAAAGGATCAAGATAAAAAAACCGGATCTGTCCACGGACCTGGCGAAATCCAGACTTCTTACATTCTGGGCATTTGTGATCATCGCCCTGCTTCTGGGATGGCAGTCGGATGATTCCTTCCACGGTTATGTGATGGTAAAGCATCTTCTGGAGGGGAACGGATTTGTCTACAATATCGGAGAAAGAGTATGTGCCACCACAAGCCCTCTCTATACTCTGTCCTGTGCCATACCCTATGCCATAACCCATGAGATCTATTTCACCACCATCATACTGGATGTGATATACAGTGCGGCAGCATATTATATCTTTGTTTACAAGCTGTGCCGGACGAGAGAGCAGGTGCTGACTGGATTTTTTGCCCTTATGGGTTCCAAGGCCTTTTTATCATATACCACATCGGGACTGGAAAACAGCCTGCTGTTCCTTTTTATGGCACTTTTCATACTGCAGTATATGAAGAGAGACTACTTTGACGCAAAGCATCTCCTCCTGCTGGCCCTTACCTTTTCGGGCCTTGCTCTTACAAGGATGGACAATGTACTGTATTTTATACCGGTCATCGTTTATGTCTTTCTCTTCAGAAGAGAAAACACATCCTTTGCAAAATGCGTAGGCATGGGACTTTTGGGATTATGTCCCTTCTTCGTCTGGGAAGCATTTTCCCTTATCTATTTCGGATCCCTGGTGCCCAATACCGCTTATGTCAAGATCGGAACGGGCATAACCCTTATAGATTACATGAAGCACGGAGTATTGTATTACTGGTATTCTTTTCTGAACGATGCATTGGTCCTTATCGTTCCCTTTACATTTATCATCATGTCCCTTTTCATGAGAAAAGCCAAATACATACTTATCTCCGCAGGTATGGTCTGTTACGGGGCATATCTTCTGTCAGTAGGAGGAGACTTTATGATGGGCAGACATTTTACGGGGATGCTGTTCATATCCGTTCTGTCCGCTACCATGATGTTCAACAGGGAAAAGGATTATCTGGATACCACGAGAACCATGCGTTATATCTTTTCCATAACAGTCACGGGGGCCATGATCTGGTCTGTAACCTTCGGAAACAGCGTAGGATCTCTATATCTTTTCGGCCATCAGATCGGCAGCAAGATCTCGGATGAGAGGGAGTTTTATTCCGAAACCACGGGGTTCTACAATAATCTTAGAAGTCTTGTTAAGACAGGCAGGACCTGCTGGGAGGATACCTGGAACGATCAGGGACCCGATGAGCTGAGAGAAAAAGGCTTCTCCGGAGGGATCCTGGAAAATGCTGCCGGGATCCTGGTATATAAGAATTCCGACCTGTACCTTAATGATACCTACTGCCTGGGAGATCCGCTGATGTCAAGACTTCCGGCATATTATGAGGAAAACTGGAGAGTCGGGCACCTGAGAAGAGTCTGCCCTGAAGGATATGATATGACAGCCAGATCGGAAGACAATCTGGTAGAGGATAAGGATCTGCATGAGTTTTATGATAAGATACGTATTATAACACGAGGAGATATATGGTCTCTGGAGAGATTAGGGACGATATTCAATATGTATACCGGTAAGTATGATCATCTGGTGGACAGTTATGTGGCTTCGCATCCGGAGGTAACGGGGAGATAGCATGAAAAAGAGAGTCATGGCAACAATCGCATTGTCCTTCATAAGTCTGATGCTCCTTTGCGCCTGCGGATCCAAAAAGGAAGAGGCTTTGGATGCTGTGGAGGAAACCCTTTCCGCAAATGCACAGGAGACAGGGGTCTCTATGGTAAAGCAGGAGGATGATGAGCCTCACTCTTCCGCCATTATGGAAAGGGCGGAAAAACCAAACGATGAAGAGGCCTTGAGAGAAAAGATCGCCGGTATGCAGATAACATACACTTTCGGGGATAATATCGAGACTCTTCCCGGCTCTACGATCAAGGAATGGCTTATCACTCTGCCTGACGGGACTTTGTCGGTAAATGAGGCTCCCGCCAAGGATTATATAGCAGGCCTTGCTTCGAAATATGACACCTTCGGTCAGAAACGAAGCTTTGTGACACATGCGGGAAATACCATATCGGTAGCAGGCGGCAACTATGGATACTGGATGGACAGAGTGAATACAAGATATGAACTCATAGATCAGATCCTTACGGGCGAAAGTGCCGCACTGGAACCGGTTTACTATGGCAAGGGTCAGAAATTCGGGACCGACGACATAGGTAATACTTACGTGGAGATAAACATAGGCGAGCAGCACCTGTGGGTATATAAAAACGGAAATGTGGTCAATGAATCGGATTTTGTATCCGGGGGACTGTTCAAGGGAAATAACACACCTGACGGTGTATTTGCCATAACCTATAAGGAAAGAGATGCTACCCTTGTGGGAGAGAATTATCAATCATCCGTAAAATACTGGATGCCCTTTAACGGTAACATAGGCATGCATGATGCGTCCTGGAGAGACCAGTTCGGCGGACATATATACTACATGAGCGGATCTCACGGATGCGTAAATCTGCCTACTGCAAAGGCGGCAGCGATATACGATCAGGTGGAAAAGGGAGAACCGGTCATAGTCTACGGCGGGATCTCGAAAGAGACGGCCATAAGCCGCATGACACCGGAAGAGCAGCTTATGGCTATGCAGAAAGGCTATATTACCATGACACCGGAGATGGCTGCGTACCTTCTGGAACAGCAAAGCACGGATGCTGCAGCAGGGCAAACCCCTGAGGCGCAGACGCAGGCCGATCCGAACGCGGGTCAGGCCGCCCAGGGTGGACAGGAGGCCCAACAGCAAGAGACTCAACAGCAGGAGACCCAGCAGCCGGAAAATCAGCAACCGGAGAATCAGCAGCCGGAAACACAACCGGACCAGGGTGGACAGGAGCAGACCCAGCAGGAAGGGGCTGCTTCACAGGAGACGGCACCTGAAGGGGCGGCACAGTGAAAAAGATATTCTATCTTACCGGGAAAAGCGCATCGGGAAAGGACAGCATATACAGGATGCTGCTTGATACAAAGGGATTAAGCCTTTCCCCCATAGTGATCTATACCACAAGGCCCAAGAGAGAGGGTGAAGTCGAGGGCAGAGAATATCACTTTGTGGATGAGGCAGCATACCGGGACCTTGAGGATCGCGGGGAAGTGATAGAATGCAGGACCTATGACACAGTCCACGGACCCTGGAGATATTTTACCGTAAAGACCGGCATCGGCAGCCTCCGGGACTACCTTCTGGGGATAGGGACCCTGGAATCCTTTATCAAGGTCAAGGAGCACTTCGGGCCGGATGTTGTTATTCCCATATACATCCGTGTGGATGACGGGGACAGGCTTATCCGGGCCATCAACAGAGAAAAGGAGTCCAATAATCCCGATTACAGGGAAATGTGCAGAAGGTTCCTGGCAGATGACGAGGATTTCTCGGAAGAGAAGCTTCGCGAGGCCGGCATTACCGAGCAGAATACCTTTGACAATGATGATCTTTCCATATGCATAGACAGTATCAGGAGTATGATAAGTGGATATCAAAGTCAACAATCTTGAACAAACTCCACAGATAGACACAGCGAAGCCGGCCCCGGATGTAGGGAACGACAGCTTTCGCTTTGCTCTGATGTCCAATATACAGGAAGCAGATCTTCAGGAAAGGCTTACTGATCTTATGGGGCAGATCACGGCCGAAGGAGAGGTGATCTCCAAACGCAAGGATATCAAGGACATGCGCAAATACAGAGCCCTTGTTAAGGAGTTTATGAATGAGATCCTGAACCGGTCCCATAAATTCTCAAGGCAGAATTTTCTGGATAAAAAGGGAAGACACAGGGTGTATGGGATCATAAAGCTGGTAGATCAGAATCTGGACGAGATAGCGGAAGAGCTGTTAAAAGAAGAAAGCGATAATCTGACCCTTCTGGCAAAGATAGGAGAGATCAGAGGACTTCTTATAGATCTTTTGATGTAGGCATGGAGCATTTGGCAGATCAAAGGGTGGATCCCGGGATATTAAACTATATAGATGAAGCCGTATTGAAGGATGCCGTAAGACCATCCTATATTTTTGAGGGAGTAAGGGGCAGCGGAAGACTTGCTACCGCCTTGTATGCAGCCAAAGCCCTTCTGTGTACGGACCGGAAGGATACGGCAAAGCCCTGCAACAGGTGCCATTCCTGTTCTCTGATGGAAAGCGGCAATCATCCCGATTGTATCATCGTAACAAGAGAAGAAACCGACAAGGAGATCAAGGTAGATACCATAAGAGACGGGATAGTTGATGATATAGGGATAAAACCCTATTACGGCGGGAAAAAGATATATATCATACCGGATGCAGAGCTTATGAACGAGAGTGCCTCAAATGCCCTGCTGAAGACCCTTGAGGAACCCCCCGAATATGCCGTTATCATATTGATCGCCTCCGGCAGGGAGCTTTTACTGCCTACCATAAGGTCAAGGTGCATGACTGTCTCCTTCAGATCGGAACCCCGGTTTATCACTGATGATGAAGAGCTGAACCGTGTTCTTGACGGGATCGGTGTTATCCTCTCTTCGGGTCAGGGTATGGACATAAGCGGTGTTTTGGATCTTTCAAGAAGCATATCAAAGGATCATGCAAAGGATATCCGGGACATACTGGATACCATGGAATACTCCTGCAGGAATGCTCTCCTGCTGAAGTCGGGCATGGATTTGACAGAGGAGGGAGATCCCGTATATATTGAGAAAATGTCCGGGTCCTCCTATGAAAGGCTGGAGCTTATCTTAAGTGCCATAAAGACTGCCCGGGAGGATATCAGATTAAACGTTTCAAAGGATGCAGTGATGGATTCTCTGCTTTTGCACATATACCATTCAAGATAGGTAAATGAAAGGAAATCTATGACAGACGTAATATGGGTGAGGTTCAGAACGGCCGGGAAGATATACTATTTCTCGCCGGGAGATCTCGAGATAAAAAGAGGGATGAACGTGATAGTGGAAACTGCCCGCGGCAAGGAATACGGCAAGGTGGTTTCAGATATAAGACAGGTAGACGAAGCTTCCCTCAAAACTCCCTTAAAGCCTGTGATCCGTATAGCGACTCAGGAGGATGACGATCGGGAGACGGTGAACAGGATAAAGGAAAAGGATGCATTCAGGATATGCAAGGAGCGCATAGCTGCCCACGGGCTTGAGATGAAGCTGATCGATGCCGAATATACCTTTGACGGCACCAAGCTCTTATTCTACTTTACTGCTGACGGAAGGGTTGATTTCAGGGAACTGGTAAAGGACCTGGCCGGGCAGTTCAAGACCAGGATCGAGTTAAGGCAGATCGGCGTGAGAGATGAAACGAAGATAATCGGAGGCATAGGGATCTGCGGAAGGGAATTATGCTGTCATGCGTATCTTTCCGATTTCGCGCCTGTGTCCATAAGGATGGCCAAGGAGCAGAATCTGTCGTTGAATCCCGCCAAGATATCCGGAGTATGCGGAAGGCTGATGTGCTGCCTTAGAAATGAAGAGGATACCTACGAGTACCTGAACCGGAAGCTTCCTTTTGCGGGAGATCATGTGACTGCCCTGGACGGAACAAGAGGAGTAGTTGAATCCATCAATGTCCTCAGGCAAAAGGTCAAGGTGATAGTGGAAGAAGGGGATGAAAAGGTGATCAAGGAGTATCCTGTGGAGGAGCTTTCCTTTAAGAGCCGGAAGTCCCACGGTCACGGAAAGGGATCAAAGAAGGCGGCAGAGGAAGAGACTGCCGAAGAGAAGGAGCTTGAGGCATTGGAAAGCCTGGAAGAAAAAGAGGGATCGGGATCCAAGCTGGATGAATAAGGAAGATTACGTACTTGAGGGAGAGAGATTGGATGATCTGCAGAGGAACGGGCTGCACATCATCCAGGATCCTGCTGATTTCTGCTTTGGGATGGATGCCGTACTGCTTTGCGGATTTGTGAGCGAGCATCAAAATGTCCGTAACGGGAAACTGCTGGATCTGTGCACAGGTAACGGGATCATACCGTTGCTCCTTTCGGCCAAGACCGATGCGGACAGCATCGTAGGGATAGAGTTGCGGCACAAGGCAGCGGATATGGCCACAAGAAGCGTTAAGCTTAATAAACTCGAGAACAGGATAAAGATAGTGGAAGGCGATATAAAACAGGCTGCAGATCTTATAACTGCAGCTTCTTTTGATATCGTAACCGTGAACCCGCCTTATTTTAAGAGCGGACACGGAATAGTGAACCCCGATGACTCAAAAACCATTGCAAGACACGAGGTTGCCTGCTCCTTGGAGGACGTACTGAGGGAAGCAAAAAAGGCTTTGAAGGAAAACGGTCTTTTCTACATGGTACACAAGCCGCAGCGACTGGTGGACATATTTTCCCTGATGCGGGAAGAGGGGATAGAGCCGAAGACCCTGAAGGTAGTGTATCCCGACAGGACATCTCCTCCCAACATGGTCCTTATAGAAGGCAGGAAGGGATCGGGGGCAGAGCTTAAGATAGAAGAGCCGCTTTTTATATACAAAGAAGACAGGACCTACTCTTTGGAGATAAATACGATATATGGCTACTAGCGAAACAGGAAAAGGAAAACTTTATCTTTGTCCTACTCCCATAGGAAATCTCTCCGACATGAGCCAAAGAGGGCTTGATGTGCTTGAAAGTGTGGATCTGATAGCGGCAGAGGACACAAGAAATACCATCAATCTTCTGAATCACTACGGCATCAGTTCCCATATGACGAGTTATCATGAGCATAATAAGTATGACAAAGCGGATGAGATCATAAGAAAGCTGTCAGAAGGCATGAACGTGGCCTGCGTAACGGATGCCGGAACCCCCGGGATATCGGATCCGGGAGAGATACTAGTTAAAAAGGCCATAGAAGCCGGCATAGATGTGGTATCCCTGCCGGGAGCCACTGCATTTGTGACAGCGCTGACAGTATCGGGCTTATCCACAAGAAGGTTTGTATTCGAAGGATTTCTCCCAAGGGACAAGAAGGAAAGACAGAGAGTGCTTAACGCCATCAAGGATGAGACCCGGACCATCATACTGTATGAGGCACCCCACCACCTGAAAGACACACTGGAGATCCTTGACCGGACTCTGGGAGGCGACAGGAGAATAGCTGCCTGCAGAGAGCTTACCAAGATTCATGAAGAGATCCTGAGAATGAGCATCAGGGAAATGTCTGCTTATTACCGGGAGAGGGAGCCCAGAGGTGAATACGTCCTGGTGATAGAGGGAAGGCCCATTGAGGAGCTGGAGAGCATGAAGAGAGAGGCTTACGAGGGCATATCTGTTTCCCGCCATGTTCAAAGGTACATGGATTGCGGCATGGATAAGAAGGAAGCCATGAAAAAAGCTGCCGTTGACAGAGGAGTTTCAAAAAGGGATATCTATCAGATGCTGCTGCTTGAGGAGGACCAAAATAACCCGTAAAAAAGGCGTTTTCAGGCCCTATTTCACTTGACAATTGATAATGCAGCAGTTATAAATGTATTTGTGGCGCTCGAGGGGCGCCAAAGCAAGCAATACAGATACTATTTAGAGGAGGAGTTCATAACATGAACAAGACAGAATTAGTAGCAGCCATGGCTGACAAGGCAGGTATATCAAAAAAGGATGCTGAGAAGGCTCTTAAGGCATTCACGGATACAGTAGGCGCTCAGCTTAAAAAGGGTGATAAGATCCAGCTTGTAGGCTTTGGAACATTTGAAGTTGCAAAAAGAGCAGCTCGCGAGGGAAGAAATCCCCAGACCGGTGCAACAATGAAGATCGCTGCATCAAAGGCACCTAAGTTCAAGGCAGGAAAGGCTCTTAAGGATCTTGTAAACAAGAAGTGATCTTTATAAGTCATGATACGGTAAGCGGTGCTTTATGCACCGCTTATTTTATTA
>CAMOIV010000040.1 GCA_946616305.1 uncultured Lachnospiraceae bacterium
TCAATCCTCTCCCACCAAATGCACGGTAGTGTATGAGTGACCGGTGGCGGGAAGGAACTTTTCCACTACGTCGGAGGTTTTCATCTTGAGACTGGATGTACATACACAGGGATGGCATCCCAGGTATTCGCCCTTAAGCACGTCCTCGTCTATCAAAAGCCTGACAGCGTGATCCTTGTCATTCATCAATCCCATGATACTTACGGCCCCGGGTTCTATGTCCAGATACTTCAGCATGGCATCCGGATCCGCAAAGGAAAGCCTCGCGGAGTTTATCTGTGATGACAGCTCCTTTGTCTTGAACTTCTTGTCACCCGGCATCATCAGGAGATAGAAATCCGTTTTCTGTCTGTTGCAAAGGAACAGATTCTTGCAGATCATTACCCCAAGTATGGCATCGATCTCATTGCATGCCTCCATATTATCGGCACGCTCGTGATCTGTCCTCTTGTATCCTATACCGAGATCATCCAGGAAATCGTAGGTCCTCACCTCTCTTGGCAGTCTTCCCTCTGTGTTATCAGGTCTTCCGTCAAACAGTTCCATCATCTCTCCTTTACCAATCTGTAGATCAGAATCTGATCTTGAACTCTACTTCCACAGGCTCCTTCACATTCTCCCTGAACACTTCCCCGTCAGAAGGTTTGCCCGCAACACTGCCGTAATGAACCGGTATGGCAGTCCCCGGCATGATAGTATTGATAAGCTCCGCTGCCTTAACGGCATTCATGGTAAACGTGCCGCCTATGGGAACCAAAGCGATATCACACTTAACCCCCATCGCCTCCTTTGTGGCATCGGTATCCCCGGCGATGTAGATACGCTTCCCTCCGGATATGATGATATACCCGACCCATCCGGCACTCTTTGGATGAAAAGGTTTCATCTGATTATAAGCCGGAACTGTCTCAAGCTTCAGTCCCCCGATCTCTCTGCTTTCTCCGGGAGAAACAGTCTCTATACGACTCACCGCGTCCAGAACCTGCTCTGCCTTTGCAGCCATTTTCTCCGGTGCCACCATAACGGTATCATCACCGGCTGCCTTTCTTATATCCTCAGGAGAGAAATGATCGTAATGATCGTGAGTTATGAGGATAAACGCCGCATCATGAGCTTTCTCCTTCAGATTGAAGGGATCCACATATATGACTCCCTGATCGGTGGCGATACGGATACTGTTATTCTCATTGACGGTGATATTTCCGGTCATAGCTGTCCCTCACTTTCCTAAACCTCAGGTTCAAAAAACGATGACCTTATTATATATCATATACGTGCCTGAGGGTATCCCCGTGCCGTACCTTTGGGCCGATATGCCTTATATGACAGTATCCGGGGTTAGATTTGATTGTTCCATGAACCACTGATATAATATCGAGATTAGGGCGTACAAACCCTATGGTTATATATAAGGACAGGTTGGTTTATGAATAACAGCTGCATGCTGGGTATCGACATAGGATCCACCACGGTCAAGGTGGCACTTATGGATGAGGATATGAACATCCTCTTTTCCGATTACCGCAGACATTTCGCAAATATAAAAGAAACTCTTGCTACTCTTCTGGATGACGCATTCAAGGTTGCAGGTGATGTGATCGTAGATCCCGTCATGACGGGGTCCGGTGGTCTGACTCTTGCAAATGCCATAAATGTGCCCTTCACCCAGGAGGTAATAGCCGTATCAAACGCTCTCAAATACTACGCTCCGGCTACCGATGTAGCCATCGAGCTTGGCGGCGAGGATGCCAAGATCATCTACTTTGAGAATGACAACGTGGAGCAGCGCATGAACGGTATCTGTGCCGGCGGTACAGGTTCCTTCATAGACCAGATGGCATCTCTCCTGCAGACAGACGCTTCGGGACTGAACGAACTTGCAAAGGATTACGAGTCTTTATATACCATAGCTGCAAGATGCGGTGTTTTCGCCAAGACCGATATACAGCCCCTTATAAATGAGGGAGCCCGCAAGGAGGATCTGGCGGCCTCCATCTTCCAGGCAGTCGTAAATCAGACCATTTCAGGCCTTGCCTGCGGTAAACCCATACGCGGACACGTGGCCTTTTTGGGAGGCCCCCTGCATTTCCTGTCAGAGCTTCGGGCTTCCTTCATACGTACCTTAAAGTTGGATGACGAGCATGCCATAATCCCGGAGAATTCCCATCTCTTCGCAGCCATAGGCTCTGCCATGAGTCATGACGGGAAGCATTCCAGGTCCCTGTCATCCATGGTAGAGGCCCTTCAGTCTCCCATACATCTCGAGTTCGAAGTGGCCCGTATGGAGCCTCTCTTTAGCAGTAAGGAGGAATACGAGCAGTTCATCGGCAGACACGATAAGGCCTGTGTGAAAAAGGGGTCTCTTGATTCATACAGCGGTAATGCATATCTGGGTATAGACGCAGGCTCTACGACCACCAAGTGCGCCCTCATCTCCGAGGACGGCACCCTTTTGTATTCATTCTATTCAAATAACAGCGGTTCTCCGCTTAAGACTGCCATGGAGTCCATAAAGGACATATATTCCAAAATGCCCGAAGGGGTTAAGATCGCCGGTGCCTGCTCCACAGGATACGGCGAAGCCCTGATCAAATCCGCTCTGCAGCTGGACGAGGGCGAAGTCGAGACAGTGGCCCATTATTATGCTGCTGCCCACTTCAGACCCGACGTTGACTGCATACTGGATATCGGCGGTCAGGACATGAAGTGTATAAAGATAAGGAATAAGACCGTTGATTCCGTGATGCTTAATGAAGCCTGTTCCTCAGGCTGCGGATCCTTCCTGGAAACCTTCGCGGGATCTCTTAATATGTCTGTAGAGGAATTCTCAAAGGCTGCTCTTTTTGCAAAACACCCCATAGACCTGGGTACCAGATGTACCGTGTTCATGAATTCCAAGGTTAAGCAGGCACAGAAGGAAGGTGCCGGCGTGGATGACATATCCGCAGGCCTTGCCTATTCCGTTATAAAGAATGCTCTTTTCAAGGTGATCAAGGTATCGGATGCGGAGGAGCTTGGCCGCGTCATAGTAGTACAGGGCGGTACCTTCTATAACAACGCCGTGCTCAGATCCTTCGAGCGCATAGCGGATTGTGAGGTGGTAAGACCTGATATAGCAGGTATCATGGGTGCCTTCGGTGCTGCCCTGATAGCAAAGGAGCGTCACGCGGAAGGTACTGATTCCACCATGCTCTCCATAGATGAGATAAACAACCTGGAATTCACCACCTCCATGACCAAGTGTCAGGGTTGTACCAATCATTGCCGTCTGACCATCAACCGGTTCACGGGAGGACGTACCTTCATCTCCGGTAACAGATGTGAGAGAGGTCTCGGTAAGGCCAAGACCAATACTGATGTACCCAATCTCTATGAATGGAAGGCGAAGAGGATATTCGGATACGAGCCTCTTGATATAGAGGATGCCCCCAGAGGCACCGTGGGCCTTGTAAGAGCCCTCAACATGTATGAGGATTATCCCTTCTGGTTCACCTTCTTTACGAAGCTTGGTTACAGGGTGATACTGTCTCCCCAGGCAAGTCATAAGATATATGAGCTGGGTATAGAGTCCATACCCTCGGAGTCCGAGTGTTATCCTGCAAAGCTGGCCCACGGCCAGATGCAGTGGCTTATAAACAACGGGATCAGATTCATCTTCTACCCTTCCCTCTTTTATGAGAGAAATGAATTCGCCGATGCGGGCAATCACTTCAACTGTCCCATCGTTACCTCATATTCGGAAAACCTTAAGAACAATGTGGAGGATATAGCCCTTAAAGGTATAGATTTCAGGAATCCCTTCATAGCCTTTGATTCTCCTCAGAACATCAGCCCCAGGCTTATAGAGGCTCTGCCCGAGGTGGAGCCCTCGGAGATAGTAAAGGCCACTCTTGCCGCCTGGGAAGAGCTTGAGAAGGTAAGGCAGGATATCTACAGAAAGGGTGAAGAGACCCTGAAGTGGATGGAGGACAATCATGCCAGAGGCATAGTGCTCGCAGGCCGGCCCTATCACATAGATCCCGAGATCAATCACGGCATACCCGAGCTCATAACCTCACACAGAGTGGCTGTCCTGACTGAGGATTCCGTATCCCATTTAGGCTATGTAGAGCGTCCCATACGTGTGGTGGATCAGTGGATGTACCATTCAAGACTCTATGCCGCTGCAGAGTTCGTAAAACAGAGAGATGATCTTGACCTCATACAGCTTAATTCCTTTGGCTGCGGTCTGGATGCGGTAACTACGGATCAGGTCCATGAGATCCTTGATTCCGGTGACAAGATATATACCTGTCTGAAGATAGACGAGGTAAACAATCTGGGAGCCGCCCGTATAAGAGTCCGCTCGCTGCTTGCAGCCCTGCGCGTCAGGGATATGAATAAGACCGTAAGAAATATCAGACCCTTGAATCAGCAGAGGGTGATATTTACCGAGGAGATGAGGGAAGCCGGATATACCATCATCGCGCCCCAGATGTCACCCATACATTTCGATGTCATCATGCCTGCCATAAGGTCCATGGGCTATAACCTGGTGCTCCTTAACAACGACGGCCATGATGCCGTAAATGTAGGTCTTAAGTACGTCAATAACGATGCCTGCTATCCTTCTCTGATGGTGGTGGGACAGATAATGTCCGCTCTTCTTTCGGGCGAATATGATCCAAACCGCACCGCTGTCATCATGAGTCAGACAGGCGGCGGCTGTCGTGCTACCAACTACGTAGCCTTCATACGCCGTGCCCTGAAAAAAGCAGGTATGGAACAGATACCCGTCATCTCACTCAATACGGTAGGACTGGAGCCCAATCCGGGCTTTAAGCTCACTCCCGCCCTCGGCATAAGGCTCATATACGGTGCGGAGCTGGGGGATCTGTTCATGAAGTGCCTCTATCGCATGCGCCCCTATGAGGAAGTTGAGGGCTCTGCTAATGAGCTTCATCAGAAGCTTCTTAACGAGGTTCATGCATTCCTTGCCTCGAAGCATGTGACCTACGGAGGATATAAAAGGCTTTGCAAAAAGATCGTGAGAGAATTCGATGCCCTTCCCATCAAGGAAGATCTGGTAAAGCCCAGAGTCGGCATAGTCGGTGAGATCCTGGTGAAATACATGCCCGCAGCCAATAATTACCTTGTTGACCTTTTGGAATCCGAAGGGGCTGAGGTCATGGTTCCCGATTTCCTTGATTTCTTTAATTACTGCTTCTATAACCAGATATACAAGGGAGATTACCTGGGACAGTCCAAAAAGGCCAAGAGACTTAATAAAACCTTTATAAAGGCCATAAGCATACTCAGGAAGTACCCTTCCAAGGTACTGTCCTCTTCCGTGCACTTTACGCCCCACACCGGGATAGCCGATATCGCGGATATGGCAAGACCCATAGTTGATATAGGCAATCAGACCGGAGAAGGATGGTTCCTGACCGGAGAGATGATAGAGCTCATACACGCAGGCTTTGACAATATAGTATGCGTGCAGCCCTTCGGCTGTCTCCCTAATCATGTTGTGGGTAAGGGCGTTATCAAGCGCATAAGGAGTGAACATCCCAGCGCCAACATCGTGGCCATAGATTATGATCCCGGTGCATCCGAGGTGAACCAGCTGAACCGTATCAAGCTCATGCTCTCAGGCGCGGTCAAAAAGCTGGGTAAGACGGCCAAGCAGCCTTAAGTCGAAATCCATGTTATCCTTATATGGCATGTTCACGAGATCCTCGCCGCATATATCACAGGCGAGGATCCTTCTGTTATCAAAGAGATCCTCAAGTATATCAAAAAGCTCCTCTTCCCTCATGTCTCCCTGATCCCAATTGGTCTTTATAACATCCTCGCTCAGAACATCTTTGTCTATGGAGATGTACAGAGGTCTTTGGGACGGCTCATATAAGGTTCCAAAGTCAGCTGTCCTTTGTATGAGACAGGATGTGACAAGACGGGGGTTCTCATCCCTTATGTCCAGTCTCCAGGATCCGCAGGACTTAAGTCCCTCAAAGGCCGGCTCCTTATCATCCGTATGATTGTCAAAAGTGATAAGATCGAAATCCTCTTCTATGAAGGATGCCAGGATCCTGCTCATGTAATGATAATTTCCGTTGTCCAGGAATCTTATCCTGTGATCAAGGCATGGCACAACAAGCTCCTTTATCTTTTCCTCCGATGCTTCATCTATGTACATCTCTGTGCCGGAAAGAAAAGAAAGGTCAAGGACATCTCCGTATTGAAGGATATCCATGACCTTATATATACCCGTGAAATCAATGAACAGGGGCTTCACTGCAAAAGCTCCCTTGCTTCCCTGATGCTTATACCGTGTTTTTGTGCTATCTCCTTAAGATCCTCGAACTCGTACTTCTCCCTGGATACTCCGAAGCCTTCGGATATCTTGCTGTGGATCATGCCCTCGGCTGTATCCCTTGTTATCGTCACTCTCTCCATCACATATCTGGCGTGCTCGGTGATCCTGATGCCGATGGTAGTGGTATGTCTGAAGATCAGCCCGGCAAATCTGTCCTTATCCTCATCCTTACACAGTACCGTAAGGAGATATCCGGGTCTGCCCTTTTTCATAAAGACAGGGGTTGCATATGCATCAAGCGCTCCCTCACTGATCATAAGATCCATGGCATATCCCAGCTCTTCTCCGGTCATGTCATCCATATTACAGGACAGTTCCGTTATCTTCTCCCCCATATATCCCTTCCTATGTTGTCCCGATCTTCTTCGATCTTTCGGCTGCCGGCTTTTTTATTGATCATGGATGCCTGATACCCTGCACCGAAGCCGTTATCGATGTTTACCACACTTACACCTGATGCGCAGGAATTGATCATGGATAGCAGGGCCGACAATCCGTCAAAAGAAGCACCGTATCCCACGCTTGTAGGCACCGCTATCACGGGACAGTCCGCAAGTCCTCCCACAACCGACGCAAGGGCTCCCTCCATACCTGCCACTGCTATGATGACCGAGGCCTTCATTATCAGGTCTGCATTGTCCAAAAGTCTGTGAAGTCCTGCCACACCCACATCGTATAATCTCACAGTCCTGTTGCCGTAGAACTCGGCACATACTGCCGCCTCCTCCGCAACGGGTATATCGGAGGTGCCGCCTGTTACTACAAGGATAGACCCCTCAGAATCGGCTTCCGGCATGCCCCCTATTATCACAAGGCGGCAATCCTTCCTGTATTCCGCTTCCTCAAAGGACTTTAGTATCTTAGCAGCCTTGTCCTCATCGCATCTTGTTATCAGTATCCTCTCCGTCCTGTTATCCTTAAGGGTCTTTGCTATGGTTATGATCTGCTCTGCACTTTTTGATGCTCCGTAGATCACCTCTGCACACCCCTGCCTTATCTCCCGCTGGGTATCGACTCTGGCAAATCCCAGATCGATATATGGCTTCTGTTTCAATATGAGCAGAGCATCCTCCACGCTCATATCGCCTTTCTTAACCTGACTTAGGATCTGTTCAACTCCTGTATTCTTCATAGACTCTATAGTACAACTTCACGGCGTTTGTTTGCAATGATTATTAGTGCTATAATATCAAGCCGTGCGAATATAAGACGTAAGGAGTGGATATATCATGGAACCGACAGAGATATTGAGAGAATTAGCCATAATCGTTATCGCAGCAAAGTTCTTCGGACTTGTTGCAAGGAAGCTTCGTGCCCCTATGGTAGCAGGAGAGATCATCGCAGGCCTTCTTATCGGTCCAAGTCTCTTCGGACTGGTACAGTCCTCCGATTTCCTGTCAGGCATGGCCGAGATCGGTGTCATACTGCTTATGTTCTCCGCAGGACTTGGTACAGATATCAAGCAGCTTGAAGCTACGGGTCTTAAGGCTACGCTTATCGCCTGCGCAGGTGTATTTGTTCCCCTCATATGCGGTACCCTGCTGTATATGAGCTTTTACGGATTCTCACCCATCGGCTCCGAGTCCTTTTACAAGGCTGTATTCATAGGTACTATCCTGACTGCCACATCCGTATCCATAACGGTTGAGGCCCTTAAAGAGCTTGGAAAGCTGTCAGGCTCCATCGGCACCACTATCATGAGCGCCGCGATAATCGACGATGTCATAGGCATCATAGTCCTTACCATAGTCATAGGCTTTAAGGATCCCGATGCCGATATCGTATCGGTCATATTCCACACTGTACTGTTCTTCGTCTTTGCCATAGGTGTGGGCATAATAATCTATAAGGTCTTCAAGAGGATAGACAAACGCTATCCCCATACCAGACGTATCCCGATCCTCGGACTTGCCCTTGCCTTTTCCATGGCCTTTGTGGCGGACTATTATTTCTCCGTCGCAGACATAACAGGTGCCTATATCGCAGGGGTGATCCTTTCCTCACTGGATGATTCCGATTATATATCGAGGAAGATGGATATCAATTCATATATGCTCTTTGGTCCCGTATTCTTCTGCTCCATAGGATTGCAGACCAATGTGAAGAACCTGGACATGACTATTTTGATATTCTCTCTGTGTTTTGTAGCCGTGGGACTTCTGTCCAAGGTATTGGGCTGCGGACTTATGTCCAAGATCCTGGGTTACAGATGGGGTGATTCCTTTAAGATCGGAGTGGGCATGATGACAAGAGGCGAGGTAGCTCTCATAGTTGCCCAGCGGGGTCTCGCTGCCGGTATGATGAATGAGGCTTACTTTACCGCAGTCATACTTCTGATCATAGTAAGCTCCATAGTCACCCCCATAATCCTTAAGATACTTTATGACAGATACCCCGAAACCGCCTGATCACGCTTAATGTAAAGGAGAATCATGAAAGAACTGCTTGATCTGTATCTTGCCTTCCTTAAGATCGGAGCCGTCAATTTCGGCGGTGGTTATGCCATGCTGCCGCTGCTGGAAGAGGATCTGAATAAGAAAAGAGGCTGGGTCACCACTGAGGAACTCATGGACTATTTTGCCATAGGCCAGTGCACTCCGGGCATCATAGCCCTTAACGTGTCTACCTTTATAGGGAATAAAAAACGTGGAGTGGCAGGAGCTCTGGCTGCGACTTTGGGATTTCTCACCTGTCCCATAATCATCATACTGATCATAGCCACCTGTCTTACGAACTTCGCTCATCTTGCCATAGTCCAGAATGCTTTTGCGGGAATAAGAGTCTGCGTATGCGTACTTATCCTTGAAGCTGTGATCAGGCTATGGAAAAAATCCATAGTTGATATAAAAACTCTCACAATGTATATCCTTATATTTGCGGTGATGCTTTTCAAGGGATCTCTCCCCTTCAATATACCTGCCGCACTGCTGGTGATACTGGCGGGGATCGCGGGTATACTCCTCAGAGGCCAGTCAGATGCCGAGAAGATAAAGGAGGGTCAGGAGAAATGATGCTATATCTGAGACTCTTTTATGAATTCTTCAAGGCCGGTCTTTTCTCCGTGGGAGGAGGACTTGCCACTCTGCCTTTCCTGTACGAGATATCGGACAAGACCGGATGGTATACCCATAAGGATGTTGCGGACATGATAGCCATATCCGAGTCCACTCCGGGTGCCATAGGCATTAACATGAGCACCTATGCAGGCTTTAAGACTTCAGGTATACCGGGTGGTATCCTGGCATCCCTGTCCTTAGCTCTCCCATCCTTTATCATCATACTCATCATAGCCAATTTCCTTAAGAAATTCCGAGATAATAAGATCGTGGAATCAGCCTTCTACGGTCTGAGGCCCGCTTCCATAGCCATGATATCAGCCGCAGGCATCAATGTTGTCATGATATCCCTTATAAACCTGCCTGCCTTTGAAAACACTCATGCCATTACGGATCTGTTCGTGATAAAGGCTGTCATACTTGCGGTGATACTCTTTATCACCCGTATGAAGCTAAAGCTTCACCCCATCATCTTTATCGCTGCTTCAGCCCTTGTAGGAATACTCCTGAAGCTGGGCGGCGTATAGAAACTGCCGCCGGATAGGGCGGCAGCTGTACTGATCTATACTATGACATTTTTGGGTTTTCTGCCCTCTGATACGTCCCACACTGCTTTCCACATATTCATGTGTCCTCTTCTGAAGGTTGAGGTAGTGATGCCTCCGATATGAGGCGAGAACAGTATCTTTTCTGCTGCCTCTTTGGGTGCATTGATCAGGATATGATCAGCCGGTACAGGCTCGGGAGCTACCGTATCAAGCCCTGCTCCCGCGATCTCATGTTCTCTGAGTGCTTCCAGCAGAGCCTCATTGTCAACTATCTCTCCTCTTGATGTGTTTATAAGATACGCGGAGGGTTTCATCTTACAGAAGAATCCTTTGTCTGCCATACCTCTTGTCCCGTCATTGACCGGTACGTGCAGGCTTACGATGTCGGATGTTGCAAGCAGTTCATCCATCTCCATGTATGAAGCCTGATATTCCCTTTCCAGGCCCTCCTCTTTCCTGGATCTGGCGCAGTATACCACACTGCATCCAAAGGGGATGAGCATCTTCGCCGTTGCTCTTGCTATATCCCCGAAGCCTATGAGTCCCACCTGACAGTCGGCAAGCTCAAGGATACCCTCACGCATTTTCCTATGCTTCATGTCTATCTGATGACCGCCTCTTACGGCTTCATCTCCCTCTTTTATGCTCCTTAACAGTCCCAGCATCAGCATGATGGTCTGCTCTGCCACCGCGGTGGCATTTATCCCACGGTTGTTACATACGGTTATGCCTCTTTTAGATGCTGCCTCTATGTCTATCCCGTTATATGCCACTCCCTCGGAGTGTATTAGCTTTAAGTCGGGCAGATGATCGATAAGGTATCCGGACACAGGGGCTATGGCATCTGAGAGTAAAAACTCTGCTCCTTCGCCGGATCCTATGATCTCCTCATCTTTTGTCCCCAAGGGGAAATAAACCTTTTCGATCTCATCCATAAAGCCCTCCGGCAATCCTTTCGAGGGCATGAATATCTCATATCTTTTCCTGTCACCTATTATTATGGCCTTCATATTTTCCTTCCTGTATAAACCTTTCCGCCTGTAAAGGCTGTATTCCTGTCCCGTTCCTGCCATGAAGAAACGCCGCCCATCCGGGCGGCGTCTTTAGAAGACCTTATCTTACATTACGATGACTCGCTTGGCACTTTCTTCGCCGCTTTCATCCGCACCCGTATATGGTCCGGTGGCACTGTCAAGAGCCTCTATGATAGCCATGCGGTCCGCTCCGGATATGGTATCGGAGGAATCGGGTGAAAATGCATTCTCCAGCTCCATGGCATCACGTTCACTATCCTCTGCCATAGCTCCAAGCCTCACCATACGCTCAGAATTGGCACTGTCCTCTTCCTGCTCAGTCTCAAGCCTCTCTTCTCTGGCCTCCATCTCCTTGTCATAATCATTCTTGGAGATGTCTCCTTTAAGGTACATCTGCTCCAGCTGAGCATCCGTATATCCGGCATAGGTCATATTGTTCTGAGCCGTATCGTACTTCTCCTGAGCCTCTTCCCTGTTCTCTTCCTTTACGGCTTCCTCTTTTACTTCTTCCTTACGCTCCTCTTCAAGGCGATTGTCTTCTTCCTTTTCTTCGTTGACAACCATCTTTCCGAAGGCATCCTCTTCAAGCCTTTCCTTGCTTATCTCGCTGGCCTGAACAGTATCTCCGTCCCTGGAGACTGCGATGACATCCTCAAGCTCCTTCTCGGAAACCTTGGTCTTATCATCATCCGGTGTCTGAACCTTATTATCCTGTGATCTGTCCGCTGCAGCGTTCTGCTGTGCCCTTGCTGCATTCCCTGCGTTCGGCGCAGCCGGATAAACCGGTGATGTGTTAACAGGGTCTATTCTTATATCAGCCATGATCCAAATCCCCCTTCCGCCCGAAGTGCGCATGTTTGCGGCACCCGGCAAATCTACCTATACACATGTTATTATAGCACCAAGCTTTAATAAACTCAACAGATACTCTTTGTCGGCCGTCAGGAGCAAGTCTTTATCTTATGATCCATGAACCCACCGTATTTCAGGTCATCCGGGACTCCACCACCAGCAGGATCCCGGATCCCACCGTAACACTGATCCTGTCACTATCCCATTCGTTACTGACGCCCAAAGGGAAAGTATTGGTGAGTTCGATATCCTCGCACCCATAGCAAGCCCCATTAATCGAGACTCCGGTGCATTTATCCGAAAGTGAAAACACGGAAAATGAATGATGTGCAAGACGCGGAAAGACCTTTGTTGCGGCAGTGAAGGCGCATGCCCTTATGTCCGTCCCCAGGAGGGTTACACATCCGCCCTTTGATACGATAAATGCTGCTGTCTGTACGTTGGCAAGCATATGGTCTGCTCTCCCTCCGAAGGCACAGCATATGGTTATATCCCTATAACCCTTTTCCAATGCATGCTTTGCGGCCAGCATGGTATCAGTATCATCTTTTCTTTTTGGATATACTTCGACGGGGATCCCATCCCCGGGTCTTTTGGATGAATCAAAATCTCCGATAATTATATCGGGGGTCAGCCCCATTCTCTTTGCGTATTGCCACCCTGCATCGCAGGCTATGATGTAATCCCATGTTTTATAATCATCCGGAAGATCGGAGAATTCCCCGGCAGATATGATCAGGCATTTTCCATCAAGCAATTGCAATCCGTTTCACCTCGTTCATGATATCCCCCAAAGATCACTGGGCCTGGGATGCCTCCTCCTGCGACAGGATCTCTATCATTTCCCTTACCATCTCTTCGTCCTTAAGTTGGAAGAGGAACTCGACTCTCCTGGAGGCCTCCATGTCTATCTCTCCGTTCTCGTCATATACGGGATTACTGTATGAACGGCCTGTAGCAGAGACCACCTCTCTTAATTCCTTAAGCTTGTCATCTGATAAGATGCCGCTGTCATCGTCCAGACAGTACTCTGCCACGGACAGAGCCCTCTTCTGGGACAGATCCAGATTAAATATATAATCTCCCTCCGTATCAGTATATCCTACTATCTGTATCTCGGAGATATGATCCCTGTACTTGGGGCTTAAGAGCACATCCACGTATCTGGGAAGGAATTCGGACAGGAAGTCTTTACCGGAATCTTTAAGTGATGACTTATTGTAATCAAAGAGTATGCTGGCGTCGAAGGTGATGGCACCGGTCTTCTCATCCACCGATACATGCAGGTCGGAATCATCAAACTCCCTGCTCAGCGCCTCCACAAGCTCGGTTCTGACGCCGATGATATCATCCAGTTTTTGCTGCTGCTCGCTCATTATGGCTTCAAGCTTGTCCAAAAGCTCGTGCTGCTCCTTCAGAGTCTGCTCCTGTATGGCTATCTTCTCTCCCTGCTCAGCCAGAGCCTCCTCCTGAGCATTGAGCATTTTGGCCTGTTCATCAAGCTTTGATTTCTGATCGGCCACTATCGCCCTTTCTTCCTCAAGCTCATCGCTCCTGACCATGAGCTCCTGTTCCTTGCCCAAAAGCTCTGTCTGCTTTTCATCATACTGTATCTTGGCATGGAGCATGGTAAAGGAAATGATGAGCACAAAAGTCAGGAGCAGCCCTGCCATCATGTCAGAGTACGAAAGCCAATATGTAGTTTCTTCATCCCTGTGCCGTCTGCGCTCTCTTCTTTTCATCAATTATCTCCATGCCGGCGTTATTCATATATTCCATACCGGTCTCATCGGGTGTCGATGATTTATATCCGCCCGGTGTCTTTACTTCATGCCTCCCGGCATCTGTGCTCTACGCCGCTCTCTGTCTGTATGATGTTCACTGGCCCCTGTACTGATTCTCCATTCTGTCGAGGGTAGCTCTCAGATCGTTTAATGCCTGATTCATCTTATCCAGGCTTCTTTCCATGCCTCTGTAGGAATAATCCACCGTATCGGGGATCTGTCCTATAGTCTTGTTTATGCTCTCGATGGTATCCTTGAAGTGATTCTCTACCACCTGCAGATTCTCATTGATGATATTGAAGGTTTCATTCACCTCAAGAGGCACTGCCTCAGTAAGCTTCTGCAGATCCTTAAGCCTGTCCTCCATCTTCTGGAGTCTCTCATCATAGGCAGTGGCGGAAATATCGAGAGAGCCTCTGTATGTGGTCAGATCTCCCAGATATCTTCCTGCACCGTTGAGTACCTCTCTTGATACCTCGCTCTGTTCCTTCATAAGCTGGAGTGTCTCATGAGTCTCGCTCTCAAGCCTCTTGATATCCTCGGTATACCCTCTCAGGGCATCTGCCATGATAGTGGTCTGGGTAGATACCTTATGCATGTTGTCGGCGGTAGTCACATTCTTCTGGTAAAACTCCTTTACCAGTTCAGTGTTCTTTTCCTGCACTTTGATGGTCTCATTGATGATGTCCGATAAACGGGACAACGATCCGCCAAGCTGACGATCCAGCTCGGCAATAAAAGCGTTAACCACCCTGCCAAGCTGATCCATCTGATTTTTGGTAGCCATATCGGCAAAATCAGAGATCGTACGGTCGAATCTGTCAAACTGAGGCTCAAGCAGCTCCTTGAGTCCCTTGGACAGTTGATGAGCAACGGTATCGGAAAGGCTTAATATAGCCTCGGTCTGCTGCTGCTGCAGTTCCATAAGTCTGTTAACACCGTCCGTAGCAGTATCGGGCATGACATATTTCCTGTATACACTCAGGAAGTTCCTTACTGCCTGCTCCGTATTATCAAGTCTCACCTTATATACATAATTGAATACAAGGGAGAATACCATGCCGTAAATGGAAGTGTGGAAGGCAACCTTTATTCCCTCCATGAGAGGCTCTATGCTGCCTGTTATCTCAGCAGTGGAGCCCGTATTAAAGCTCTGGAGTCCCAGTGACAGTCCTATGAAGGTACCAAGTATACCGAGTCCCGTCATAACTCCGGCGACCTGATTCATCCTGTCCCTGTGTATCACGGAATCCACCAGATCATAACCTATATAATCCTCTATATCGCATTTATAATAGGTCTCATCCGTGTGAAGTATCCTCTCGAGCTCGTACATATAGTCCTGATACTGCTTTACAAGTATCCTGTCCTTAAAAAGCTCTTCCTTCTCTCCCCTGTATTTTTCCCACAGGTATTTGTGATAATGCTTGGCATCATTGTCTATCTTGTCAGAAGCCTTCAAAAGGTCTGAGGCGATCCTTGCTGCGGGATAAAGACTTCCCGTTAAGCTCACGGAAAGTATGACCCCTACGATTATGAACATGACAATGTTCACTATGATATTTGTTATATCTCCCCTTTGTCCCTTTGAAAAAAAGTTCAGGTATATACATAAGATCGCCATGGCTGCATATGTTATGACGATCAAAAACTCCAATCCTCTAGCGCGACGCATATTTCCTCCCATCAGTTCCGTTTAACTATATGAAGATCAACATATATAATTTACCAAAATGCAAATCTCCCTGCAATGATACAGTTTAAATCTTTCCATGAAGAAAAAGGACCGGGCAAAGATATGTCATCTCTGCTGTTATCCTGGACGCAGACGGAATAGATGGACAAAAAGTCAATGTAACCGCATGGAAGATAGAAAGCAATTAAAACACAGCATTACTGGGTAAAAGCGCTGTTGAAAGCGGTATCGGAAGAGTAGTATATACAGATATTTGCCCCTGTGGGAACATCTGTTTCATTGGAATAAGATCATGCCGAAGCCTGCAGGGTATGTATATCCTTTTGATTAAATCTGGCTTTTCTTATATATGCAGAGATATCCTTTCTTTCAATATCCCTGACATTTAGAATACAGCTGTTTGCATTACCTGCCGAGTCATAGGCATATATATTATAACGCCCGTTTGCTGTAAGGGGAAAATCCATAATGATCTTATGTTTAAGCCCTTTCCCGGTAGTAAAGTCCGACTGGTATATGGTCTTTCTTATGCCAACACAGTCGTTATCTATCTGTATCAGGACGACTCCATCCGGGTCTTTTGCTGATATTACAGCTCTGGTACGGCCGTTATTATTTATCATCTCAGTTTCCAGTACCGGAAGGTCCCCAGATCCCGAAGGGACCTCGGATAATCCCTTGGTAACAGTTGTTTGCCTAACATCTGTTTCTTTTGCACAAACTCCATTTTCTTGTGCACTAACATCTGTTTCTTTTGAACCGGCAACCGGTTCTCTGGCGATACTGATCGTTTCTTTTGTGTTAATGGCCGCTTCTTTTGCGATAACATCCGTTTCTGGTAACCCGGCAAGTACTACCATTGTCATAAGAATGACCAAAGGCTTTGATGCATAATACATAACGC
>CAMOIV010000041.1 GCA_946616305.1 uncultured Lachnospiraceae bacterium
ATCTGCGCCGCTCTCTGCGTCGTCTTCCGCAATGCCCTCTGCATTGGTTTCCTTATCCGAAGCATCCTCATCCTTAACCGCCGCATCACCTGATACGATGGAACCGATGGAGGTCCAGTCAAGCTTCACGCAGCCTTCGGGAATAAGATCGGCGTCTTCATATTCATCGGCCTCTATGGATCTCCACCTTTCATCCTCCTCGGATTTCGGATCCACAACTCCTCTGCCCTTTATTACCTTCTTGTAATAAAGTCTCTTGCCGTCATCATCATAATATGAGGTATCCTCCATGTAGTAGCCCGCATCCTCTATCAGATCATCGCTGTGCTCATCCAGATGATAGAGGTGCATGTCGAAATTATACATGGTAGAGGCATTGGAAACATATATGCCGTTATCCGGCAGGAGATGTACATAGCCTCTGTAGCTGCAGTCTATGAGCAGCTTGGGCAGATCATCGGACAGGGTATAGATCTGATATATAAAGGTGCTGCCGTATGCATCCATGGGCCCGATGAAAAGCTCATCCTTTCCGTCACCATTTATGTCCCTAAGGTCATATCCCACATATTCAAGGGGACTCCCGCCTTTGGCATCGGCATAGGAATATGCAAAGACGCAATGAGTATTAACGTCCTGATTATCCAGATATTCATAGCTTCTCTCATAGGCAAGGCATCTGTAATACTTTCTCAGGATACCGCCGTAGGCTCCTGATATAACATCGTTTCCGTCCCAGGTAGATGGGATATTGGAGATGAAATTATAGCTGCCGTCATCCAATCTCCTGACCCTGGCCTCAAGGCGGCAGGGCTCGTAGAGATCGTCATACCCGTCATAATGCAGGGTGTAGACGCCGTCATCATAGCTTCCGTCCTTAAAGCTTACATCTATATAATTGGTATCTCCGTGCTCAAAGCAGTAGAGATCGAAATCCTCAAGATAAGTCCAGCCTATGGGACATATGGCATCATCATATGAAGTGCCGGTGGTATCTTCCACGTACTCCTTAAGATCCTCGCCCCGTATGGCAGTGATATCAGTGAGTATCTCGCCGTTTACCGTCTCCTTAAAGGCTTCCTCCTCCTCTTTTGAAAGCTCGGTATCTATCCCGCCTCCGTTATAGAGCACGCTGCCCCAGACTATCTCCTCAGGTCTTACATATGTACAGGTAAAAAATCCGTTATTATCCTTACCAAGCCTCTCGCTTAAGATCTCAAGAGCCTTGTCCGAGAGTTCCCCGGATCTTGTAAGCTCGGCTTCTTCTTCATCATAGGCTGCATCATTACCGGATGAAGTGCCCTCTGCTGCATTCTCCGATGATGTACTGCCATCCGCACTTTCACCGGCAGGAGTTACTGCCGGATCTGCCGCGTCCTTTGATACATCCCCGCTCATGTACTGGCTCAGCACATTTCCTATGCCTTCGGTTCCGGAGGTATCTCCCCCTTGTGTACCCGAAGCCACATCCTCGACTGCCCCGGCTGCAGCCTCCGCATCCTGCGGCAGACTCTGACAGGCAGTTGTAAATACGGCACATATTACAGCAATGATAAATGCATATCCCGTTTTTCTTACTTTTTTCATGATATATCCCCTGAATAAACCCACTATACAGGCGTTTTGCCCGTAAAAGCATATCACATGGACAGCGATAGTGCAAAGAATTGTATGATTTTGAATACAAAAAAAGACGCCCCCTTGGGACGTCGTCTCGATATACGATGGGTATATCAAAAAATACAAAATAAAATATAAAAAAATGTTGTTACAAAAGCAGGGTATATGTTATCATATATTTAGGTCAATAGGTCGGTAGGACATTAGCTGCTATATTACCCATCTCTCAAAACTCTCACGGCTAATTCTCCGGCCTATATTTATTTATATGATCACCCATCTCTCAAAACCCTCGCTGTATCCCCCCTCATAATACCGGTCAAGTATCTCTTAGTTGGGGTCTTTCTGTCGCTTGCTTTCGACATTTATCTTTGCACTATGCCAAAGGATACAGCCTCACGGCTTTTCTCGTCTGAATAGATAGTACAACTTTATCGGGAAAAAAGAACTGTCAAAAATGACAGTTTAAAAGAAAATATTTTTATCACTGGAAATTCTTGTCCGGATTCACTATTATCAAGTTCTTCTGAGCGATAGCCATGCAAAGCTCGAACCTGTTGCGGTATCCCGTTTTGTCCAGCACATTATTCAGGTGGAATCTCACATTCCTCTCGCTGCATCCCAGCTTTTCTGCAGCCTCCTCATAATTTGCACTCTCCATGATCGCCCTTATGGTCCGAAGCTCCGCATCGGACAGTTCGTAGCTGGTGGTAAGTCCAAGTCTCACCTCAGGTGTCCTCTCCGGATATACCGACTCTCCTGCCATGGTCCTGTCCATGACCTCTATGAGGCTCTCCTCGTCTCCGTCCTTATACCAGAAGCTGTCTGCCCCTGCTTCTCTTGCCCGGTCCAAGAACCCGTACTCCACCATGGACGTCACTACGATGACCTTGATGGAGGGGTAACTCTTCTTTATATGACCTGCGGCATCTATGCCGTTCTCATCATGCTCGGTGCATACATCCATCAGCACCAGATCCACTGCATGTCCCCCGCAGAAGATCTCCGCTGAGGCGGCATTGGCCAGAGTCCCCGCAAGTTCATAGGACTCGCTGAGATTCACTATATAAGTCATGTTATCACGGGCCATCTTCTGGTCCTCTACTATGAGTACCTTATATGCCATATTCCTCTCCGACAGGTATCCGGAGGCTTAGCATGAATCTCGGTTCCGACATGATCTCCATGGTGCCTCCTGCTTTTATGACGCTGCTCCTTATGGATGACAGTCCGCCGCCCTCTTGTACTTCCTCTTCGGGAGGCTTCCCGTCATTAGTTATATTAACACATACATCATCTTCCGTCTCGTATAATTGTACATACAGTTCCTTTGCGTTGGCATACCTTATGGCATTGGTTATGCACTGCCTCATGGCGCAGATGATGAGATACGACTTCTCCTTATCCTTGGGCATCTCTCCCGTCATCCTGATATCGATAAGACCCTCACAGGCCTTCATGAGTTCTGCCAGATCCTCGTCCTTGTCCATGTCGTCCTCATCATCCGAGGCACGGCTTAAAAGCCTGATGGATCTCTCCCACTCTCTTATGGCGGAGTCTGCCTGTTCTATGTCCTCGTCCTTTTCAAGAGTTTTCCTTGCGATGAGCAGCGACCTGCCCATACGGTCGTGAACCTTCATCTTAAGGGAAAGGATCTCCTCCTCCCTTGTTGCCCACATGATGTTTTCCGATAGCTGCCTTATCTCGTCTGCCGAATTTGCAAGCTTCTCATTAACCTCCCTAAGCTCCTGGGTCCTGCGCTCAAGCTCGGTTATATCGTAAGCGGCAAATTCATGGAATGTCTCATTCCTCCCATCCTCTACCTGTCTTCTGACGATCTTCCACGAGGAATCCTCCAGGTCGACTATACATATATCCCGGGTATACTGTACGCTGTAGACATTCTCCTTGTCATGAAATTCCTTATAAAGACTTTCCAGATCGGATATATGCTGTAATCCCCTTCCGGACACCGCCTCATAGATACGGCTCATGGTCTTATTGCACAGTACAGGTATGCCCTTGCTGTTAAAATAGCAGATCCCGCAGGGGAGATTGTCAAAGGCTTCCTTTATGAGATTTCCCTGATCTATCCGTCGCAAGCCGGAAAGCTTCATGATGACACCTCCGATCCGGCCAAGCCGCCATCCTCTGTATCCCTCTGAGCATCCATTCCTCCGAAGGTACAGATAACATTATATTCCTTACCGCCCACGACATCACGGTCATCGGGACTTTGTTCTTCACTTGTCAACCTGATATCGCACACAATCCCCCTTCCGCCTGTCAGTTGCTCCGCCTTCAGATCCATATCGAGGATGCAGTCCAGATCCAGGATTATATCATCACAGTTCCGATACAGGCGTATCATCAGGGCCTTAAGAGAGCCGAAGCATTTCTCTATAAAGAGCTCATACATGTCATATATGGAGGTGGCCTGCTTTATGGGGATGCTGCCCTCTATGTTGTAATACAGTCCCGTCTGTACCCCGTTGAATTTCAGGTTATCCAGTGTTTCCCTGAAGCAGTACTCCAGCTCCTTTTCCGGTATCATGGGATCCTTTTCCCCGATGAATATCAGATTCTCCCTTCTCTTGAGGAAGGAGCCGACTATAATGGTCCTTCCCAGGATATCCTTCTTCTTATCCGGATCCCTGCTCGCCTTGTAATCATCGATCAGACGCTCCATGAGCTTTATCTGTGTCGCAGTCTGGCGCTGCATGCTGTCATAGAGCTTGTTCTGTGCAGACAGCTTCTGTATCCTTCTTTCCGTCTGATAATTATCCTTAAGTATCAGGTTTTCGTTCTGCAGATCTCTGCTGTCATCCTCCAGGCTTTTCAGGGTTTCCAGAAGATCCCTTATATCCTCCTGCCATACCACGTTTCCTCTGGTGAGGGGTGCGCTTGTAAGCCTTATGCCGTCCTCAAGGATCACGGGTCCCTCAAGAGCCGCCCTTATCTCATCCTCCGACAGCTTTCTCGTATATTTTGATTCCATTAGAACGCTCAGATCGCTGTCGATTATCTGGGCTCCGATGGTAGACAGTCTGAGCAGTTCTTCGTATTTCCTGTTTGACTGTATGAGTCCGGTGGATATGGAGCACTCTATGGCTGCCACCGCAAGCACGGACTGGACCGCGGTATGATCGGTAAAGAAAACGCTCCCCGTGCCGGAATACAGTACATACAGCACGCTGTAAGCCGTCATCAGTATCAGCGGGATCAAAGGCACCATGAGCATCTTACCCGAATCCGGGATACGGCATCGCTTTATCATATTGATCATGGAGAATACAACCAGACCGATCATCCACAGGATCAATGCGATGTACCAGAGTCCGTAGGTAAAGCTCTGATCGCTCCATGAATCCATCGCTCCCGGGAAGCTGAAGACCAGCTGGTGCAGATCATTGGTCATAACAAGGAGTACAAAGGCTGCGCTGATCACCGGGAAGCTCAGGATATAAAGCGGCAGGCTGTGATCCTTTGTTTCTCCCAGATAAGTCGACAGCAGCGCCGTAAGGGTAGGTATCGCCACTATGGGTGCATAGCTCATATACCACAGATATCTGCCGACGATGACATTGAAGGCATAGACCTCACCGGCTACCCTGGATGCTATCCACAGCATGATACAGCAGCCGATGCTCATGAGATATGTCCTTATCCTGTCATTGATTATCCTGTGGTTCAGAGTGTTGATCCATATGAGGCACAGGATGATATAAAGCAGACCTCTTAAATAAAACATTCCCTCACCTTCTGCCCGTAAGAGCGCCAAAATCCGTTGCCCGCCGGAAAAGAAGGGCTATGGCACAGGATAAGACAAAGCCCCACCCCAAAAGCTTCAAGTGACCCGCCACAGTCCCGTTCGCAAAAAAGGGGACCAGGTGAAACAGGATCATGGAATGGACCAGATAAAACTCAAAACTGATATATGAAAACAGATCAATGATCCTTAATGGATTTTTCCAAAGATGGCAGACCGCCGCCTTCTGATAACCATATCCCGCATCATCCGCCATTAGGAAAACACATATCATGACAATCGCGGAAACCGTAGGCAGTATGTATTCATAGAATATCAGATACGAGCCGCTGTAGGCTTTAAGATAATATATCCTTGCAGCAGCAAGGAAGAGGGCCGCGGTCAGTATAACGGAAGCGATATATGCTCCTCTGCCGGACAGAAGGCGCTTCCTGTCCTTATTCCCTGCAAGAAGAGCGGTCAGTGCTCCTGTCACGTATATGTCAAGGTTGGTATAAAAGGGTACGAAGACCCATTTGGTCCAGTCAACTCCCAGCCTTAGCAGTACCAGTCTCAGGATCAGGCCTGTGGTTAACATAACCATGATGATCCCCATCAGCATGCCGCTGCCTGTATGGGCCGCCTGCTTCTCCCCTCCCGGTTTCTGTGCTTCTCCCGAAGCGTCCGATGGCGCATCCGCTGCCCGGCCTGCAGACTTCATGTATACCTTTCTCAGTACAAAGGCTATGGCAGGTGTGCAGACATACAGCCAGGTAAGGGTGGATACATACCAGGTGGCCGCTACGCTGGCACATCCCGGTTCCGAAAAATAAGTACATGTCAGAATCCTGATGATGACCCCTGGATCTGCAGCCACGAAGGAGGGTTCAGAGATGGTAAGGGCTATAAGGTCAAAGCACCATACGGGCAGGACCACCTTCAGGAATCTCCTGATATAAAAGGACTTTATCCCGGCAGCATCCAAAGCGTACCTGGGCTTTTCTCCCATAAATCCCCATATATTGTAATATCCGCTGATAAAAAAGAAGATCCAGACAGCCATATGACCCGGAGCTTCAAGGAACCACGTGTGCTCTGTGGCAGTAAATCCCGAAACACTTGAGAGCACCATGGCATGGATCATGAACACGCACAAAGCAGCAGCCGTACGGACAAGTGCCGCCGGCTCCACAAGGTTTTTCGATGAGGCACTGCTATCAGGCATGTTCATGGACAAATCTGACATACTCCTCCCTCGGAAGAGGCTTTGAGAAATAGTATCCCTGTATGTAATCGATACCCAGATCTGTGAATCTGTTGAGCTGCCCCAATGTTTCTATACCCTCTGCCACTATCTTCATCCCCATGTCGTGAGCCATTATGGTCACATGCCTTACTATGGCACGGGCATCGCTGTCGGCCTCACAGGCATCTATCATGTTCTTATCAAGCTTTATCACGGATACCGGCATCTGAAGTATATAATTCAGATTGGATTCTCCGCTGCCGAAATCATCCAGGGAGAATGAAAAGCCCAGCTCCTTCATAGCCGAAAGATTCCTGCTCACATATTCCTTGTTCTTGATGGAGCCGGTCTCGGTGATCTCAAGATTAAAACTTTTTGCATCCAGATGGTATTCCCCAAGGATCCTCTCAAAAACCCTGATGAGCTCCTCACTCTCACACTGATCTACCGCAAGGTTCACATCCAGGTACTCCACGCCAAACCCGCCAAGGTCATCATCTCTCATCATCTTGCAGGCCTTCTCGAATATGCGGTTGCCCATCTCCTTTATGAGTCCGTTCCTCTCGGCCACGGGGATGAAATCAGAAGGCGGCATGAAGCTTCCGTCATAAAGCTTTATCCTGGCCAAAACCTCTCCGGAGGTAAACTTCCCTTCCGCCACCGAATATATAGGCTGAACAAAGGCCTCGATCCTGTCATGTCTCATGGCCTCCAGTATCTCATGCTTGATCTCGGACTCCTTCGTTATGGCGGCTATGTCATCCTCCGTAAGTATCCTCTCGCATCCCGCGGTCCATCCGCTGTCCGTTATCTCCAGATACTGAAGGGTCCTGGTCAGGTCCTCATTGCTTTTAAAGAATTCCACATTGGGGATGGTGAGCATCCTGATCTGCTCATATTCCACTATCTTTTTAAGCAAGGTGCGATATTCCTCCAGTTCCCGATGATTGGGGAAGCCTATCCACACCTCCGGCCCCAGGTTCTTGAACACCTTGAGCCTTTTCTTCTCCGTATACTCCGAGATCACGTATTCCATGAGTCTGGAATCATTCAGGGCATATTCGCCGAAATCAAGGACAACTATGCTGTCATTCTTCTTGTTCCTGATGAGATATTTGATATACTTCTGCAGCGCATTTGCATTGAAGCAGTTAAAGGTCTTGTCCATATTCGAATCGGGATTCTCGAGCCAGTAGAATAAGATCACGCTGCCCATGGCACAGCCAAGCCCCACGACCAGTACCTTGGCATTAAAAAACTGTATCAGGGCAGAGAAGGTCCATACGCTCATCCAGCTGATGATGGCGGTATTTCTCAGTTTGGTCATCCTCTTACGGTTGAAAATGCAGAATAAAAGATTGCCGATGATCAGACACCCGGCTCCAAGATAAGTAAGTGCCGGGGCAGTGCCGTATGAATATGCAAAATCCTTGTCATGATAATAATAGATCCTGGATGCGCATATGGCAGCCAGATCGATCATAGTAAGAACAAAGATGATCTTAAAGGCCACGTCCGGTATGTTGAGTTTCTCATCCTGGAGAGTATAAAGAAGCGCAAAGATACAGTTGACTACCAAAAGAACCAGGTATCCCTTACAGAAAAATTCCGTGACAAAGGGAGGGATCCTGTCACTGTATACTATGGCGATGATTGATGTGAAATCGAAAACCAAAGTGACAAAACAGATCACCAGCATCCTGAAGAAAAGAGCCTCAGATGCTATGCCGAGCTTTGGCTGCATTATATAAAAGAAAATGAATAGACATACAAATGCTGCTGCCGTCACTTGTATCTGAATATTCATATGTACCCCACCTGCCCTGGTTTAGACCGCTACATCCATGTTCATCCCGGAAAGGAGATTCGAATCGGATTTCTTTCTGGATTTCATGTAAGGATTGTCCTCAGCCGGATACTGGATCTTGGTATTGGTCTCTCCGCCTGAGATATATGTCCTGCCACACTCGGGGCAGATCGCGGTATGTATGGAAACTGAGGCCTGAAGGACCTTGCCGTCCTTCTGCTCTGCCTTTTCATAAGCATTGGACACATGTTCCTGCTCATGAGCTCTGACTCTGGTACCTGCCTCTGTAGGAGATATATGCTGAGCTGACTTAAAGGAAACCATCTCATCGGATCCGTCCTGATACTTTCTCTCCTTGCATGTCTCACACTCTGCGGGCGAAACCCTCTTGCCCGGCGCTACCTCCGTAGACTCTCCGGGATTCACTATGGGCTTTGTATCCTGCTCACCTGAAACTGCGCCTGTTGCACCGTAATTCCCAAAACCGGGCCCCATGCCCCAGACACCATATGAAGCTGATCCGCTTATCGGACTAATCATGTGATCACCGCCCCTCAAAGAGACAGGATTATCATCCTATCCTTATCCTGCTGACAATCTTACCAAATGTGTTGGCCCTTTCCTCGAAATCCTTTTCCGAAAGGTCGGGTGTGATAAATGCGACCTCATCATCGAGATCTCCTATCGTTATTGTATCAAGAAATCCCTCCGGTGCAAAGACCGAAGTTGCATTTCCCACATCCTCCGTCTTGATCCTTACCAAAAACTTTCTCTTTATATCTTCATTGGATGCAAGAGTGAGCTTTTCATCCTTCTTCCATCCGCAGTAGGCTCTTTTTCCGCCATGTCTTGCGGCGTCGATGACATCGGCCACCACAGCACTGGCCGTAGGGAGAGATCCGGCGCCGGCACCTGTGAATACAGCGTCCCCAAGCATGTTCCCATGGACATATACCGCATTCATCACGCCGTTTATGCTGTACAGCGGGTGATCCGGCGAGATAAGCATGGGAGCCACCCATGCCCTGACTCCGTCATCGCTTTTAACTGCGCTTGCAAGGAGTTTTACCGCATAACCCAGAGTAGCCGCATACTGTATGTCCTCAGCAGAGATATCTCTTATTCCCTCGGTATATACGTCCCTGTAATCCACGGAGCTGCCGAAGGCGATGGATGCAAGTATGGCTATCTTTCTGGCCGGGTCGAAAGCATCTATATCGGCGCTTGGATCTCTTTCCGCAAAGCCCATCTCCTGGGCCTGCTTCAGCACATCGTCAAAATCCGCGCCCTCGTCCGTCATCTGTGTAAGTATGTAATTCGTGGTCCCGTTAAGGATCCCCGTTATCTCGTCAACGCAGTCAGCGGTAAGGCAGTCGTTAAGTGCCCTGATTATGGGTATGCCCCCTCCGCAGCTTGCCTCAAAGAAATAGTTTACGTCATTCTGCCTTGCGATCCTCATGAGCTCAAGACCGTGCTCAGCCACAAGCTCCTTGTTGGAGGTGCACACATTCTTTCCCGCCTCAAGGCATCTCTTCGTGAAATCAAAAGCAGGCTTCAGGCCGCCCATGACCTCAACAACTATCCTTACCTCGGGATCATTTACTATATCCTCAAAGTCGTGGGTCAGTATGCTCTCCACAGGATCTCCCGGGAATTCCCGAAGATCAAGGACACGCCTGACCTCTATATCATCTCCGGCTCTTTCGTTCACAAGTCCGCAGTTGGATCTTATAACATTATATACGCCGCTGCCTACAGTACCGTAACCAAGTATCGCACATCCTATCATCTTAAGTCAGAATTCTCCTTGTTCTTTGTTGCCATCCACTTCAGGTACGCGTTAATGAACGGATCTATATTGCCGTCAAGTACAGAATCGGCCTGAGCCATCTCGAAGTCGGTACGAAGATCCTTTACCAGCTGATAAGGCTGCAGGAAATAAGACCTGATCTGTGATCCCCAGGCATTATCCTTTACCTCTCCCCTGATCTCCGAAAGCTTCTCTGCATTGTTCTCCTTTGCAAGCATATACAGCTTTGACTTCAGGATCTGCATGGCCTTGTCCTTATTCTGGAACTGACTCCTCTCATTCTGGCAGGTGACCACTATCCCCGTAGGGAAATGAGTTATCCTTATGGCGGATGAGGTCTTGTTTATGTGCTGGCCTCCTGCTCCGGATGAACGGTATGTGTCAATTCTTATATCGTCATTTTTGATCTCAATATCAATATCATCTTCGATATCCGGCATAACATCTACCGAAACGAAAGAAGTCTGCCTCTTTCCCTGGGCATTGAAGGGGGATATCCTCACAAGCCTGTGGACGCCCTTCTCGGATTTCAAAAACCCGTATGCGTTGAGGCCGTTCACCTGGAACTCCACCGATTTTATCCCTGCCTCGTCTCCGGGAAGCATATCCAGCTCATCTATCTTGAATCCGTGTCTGTCAGCCCACTTGCTGTACATACGGTAGAGCATGGATGCCCAGTCGCAGGATTCCGTTCCGCCGGCTCCGGCGTTTATATTGACTATGGCATTGGCATCGTCATACTTTTCGGACAGTAAGGTTGCCGTCCTCATCTCGTCAAACTTCTGCTTAAAGCCGTCAAAGTCGGATCTTATCTCGGGTATCATGGACTCGTCGTTCTCGTCGTTGGCCATATCGATAAGATCCAGCATGTCATTGTATTTATTCTCCAGATCCGCAAAGCCCTGTACATCGTTCTTCAGGTCGCCGAGAAGCTGGGAATCCTTCTGGCTCTTGGCGGGATCGTCCCAGAAGCCCGGTTCCTCCATGAGCCTTGAAAGCTCCGCTATCCTGTTTGCCTTGTTCTCAAGGTCCAGAGATGCCTTAAGCTCCGAAAGAGGCTCTTCAAAGTTCTTTATCTCAAGTTTCAGATTATCAAGTTCAACCATTTATGCTATACCTCTTCCGTGGCAGTTCTTGTATTTCTTTCCGGAGCCGCATGGGCACGGATCGTTGGGGTACACCTTCTTGTCCGCACGGGTCTTGGGTGCATGCTTTGCAGTATCGTCCTTATTGGTTCCCGTGACCTTTGCTACCTGCTCACGCTCCACCTTTTCCTCAACACGTACATGGAATAAGGTCTTCACCGTCTCTTCCTGTATGGCATCTATCATGTCATTGAACATGTCATAGCCCGTCATCTTGTATTCCACAACAGGATCTCTCTGTCCGTAGGCCTGCAGGCCGATACCCTGCCTCAGCTGGTCCATGTCGTCGATGTGATCCATCCACTTCCTGTCTATGACCTTAAGCAATATCACGCGCTCCACTTCCCTGATGGCTTCGGTCTCGGGGAATTCCGCTTCCTTATCCTCGTAGAGCTTCACCGCCTTTGTCTTAAGATACTGCTTCAACTCCTCCTTATTCCTCATATCCTTCACATCCGGAGTCTTGACCGGAGCTATGGGTATGGTGGGGAGCAGTATCTGATTAAGCTCTCTCATATCCCAGTCCTGGGGATTGGAGTCCTCACCTACACAGGTATCCACGGCAGCATCAACTGTATCCGTTATCATCTTATAGATGGTATCTCTCATGCTCTCGCCGTCCAGGACTCTGCGGCGCTCCTCATAGATACGCTCTCTCTGCTCATTATTGACCCCGTCATATTCAAGGAGGTTCTTTCTGATACCGTAGTTATTCTCCTCGATCTTCTTCTGTGCCTTCTCTATGGCATTGGAGAGCATCTTGTGTTCGATCTGCTCACCCTCCGGCACCTGCAGTGCCTCAAAGGCTGCCATGAGTCTGTCGGATCCGAAGAGTCTCATAAGGTCATCCTCAAGAGATATGTAGAATCTTGACTCACCGGGGTCTCCCTGACGTCCGGATCTTCCTCGAAGCTGATTGTCTATACGTCTGGCCTCATGTCTTTCGGAGCCTATGACATACAGTCCTCCCGCTGCCACGGAATCCTCATCAAGCTTGATATCCGTACCACGGCCGGCCATGTTGGTGGCGATGGTGACTGATCCGTGAAGTCCTGCATTTGCCACTATCTCTGCTTCCTGCTCATGGAATTTTGCATTCAGCACGCTGTGCTTTATGCCGCGCTTCCTGAGCATGTCGGACAAAAGCTCTGACGTATCTATGTTGATGGTACCCAGCAATATGGGCTGTCCCTTGGCGTGAGCTCTCTCCACCTCGTCGCAGATGGCCTTGTATTTCTCTTTCTTTGTCTTAAATACGGCATCCTGCATGTCCTTTCTCTGGACAGGCTTGTTGGTGGGTACAGTGACCACGTCCATGCCGTAGATCTCACGGAATTCCTTCTCCTCCGTAAGAGCCGTACCGGTCATGCCGCATTTCTTGTCGAATTTATTAAAGAAGTTCTGGAAGGTTATGGTAGCAAGAGTCTTTGATTCCCTCTTGACCTTTACATGCTCCTTGGCCTCTATGGCCTGATGGAGTCCGTCGGAATAACGTCTTCCGGGCATGATACGTCCCGTGAACTCATCCACTATAAGGACCTGATCATCCTTTACCACATAATCCTTATCTCTGTGCATCAGGTTATGTGCCCTTAAGGCCAGGATGATACAGTGCTGTATCTCCAGGTTCTCCGGGTCCGCAAAGTTCTCGATATGGAAGAACTGCTCAACCTTCTTTACACCCTCTTCGGTGAGATTTACCAGATTATCCTTCTCGTTGACTATGAAGTCTCCCGTCTCCTCGATCCCTATGCCCATGATGGCATCCATCTTGGACAGATCGTCGGAGGAAGCCTCTCCACGCTGCAGCTGTCTTGCAAGCTGATCGCACAGCTGATATATGGCTGTGGATTTACCCGACTGACCGGATATGATAAGAGGAGTCCTGGCTTCATCTATGAGTACGGAGTCCACCTCATCGATTATGCAGAAGTGCAGTTCCCTGAGCACCAGCTGCTTCTTGTATATGGCCATGTTATCACGCAGATAATCAAAGCCCAGCTCGTTATTGGTGACATAGGTTATGTCCGAGGCATAAGCCGCCTGTCTCTCCTCCTGTGTCATGCCGCTTAACACGCATCCGACAGTGAGTCCCAGAAATTCATGTATCTGACCCATCTGCTCGGCGTCACGCTTTGCCAGGTAATCATTGACCGTGACAACCTCTACGCCGCGTCCCTCAAGGGCATTGAGATAAGCAGGCAGCGTACATACCAGTGTCTTTCCTTCACCTGTCCTCATCTCGGCTATACGGCCCTGATGAAGGATCACTCCTCCTATGAGCTGTACTCTGAAATGCTCCATGTTAAGGACTCTCTTGCCTGCCTCCCTTACGGTGGCATAGGCCTCGGGCAGTATATCATCAAGGGTGCTGCCGGAGGCTAACATCTCCTTGAATTTCCTGGTATTGTCACGCAGCTCCGCATCAGACATGCTCTGCATCTTTGGTCTGAGGGACTCGATCTCGTCAACTATCGGCATTATCCGCTTCAGCTCTCTCTCGCTGTGGGTGCCGAATATCTTCTCAGCTATACTCATCTTATATCTCTTTTCTTCACCGGGGCCTGACCTTTGCATCATGGCCCCGGCGAAAATTAATGATCCTTAATAGATCTTGGCTTCTTCTTCTCCGTTCAGTACTCTCAGGCCGCCCTGAGCCAGAGCCAGAAGCTCATCCTCTCCGGGATAGACCACGATGGGAGCGATCCAGCTTACGTACTTTGCGATGCCGTCGGTGATAGCCTTCTCATATGCTATGCCGCCGGTAAGGATGATGGCATCCACCTTACCCTCAAGGGTAGCTGCTCTTGCGCCTATGTCCTTGGCTATCTGGTACTTGAACGCCTCGATGACAAGAGCTGCTTCCTCGTCATTCTCAGCCATCTTCTCGCACTCCTGCATGTTGTTGGAGCCAAGATATGCGGTAAGTCCGCCGCCTCCCACAAGCTTCTTATACACTTCCTTCTCTGTATACTTTCCGGAGAAGCACATCCTTACCAGAGGTCCTACAGGCACTGCTCCTGCTCTCTCAGGTGAGAAAGCTCCGTCTCCCTCAAGAGCGTTGCTCACATCTATGACTCTGCCGCCCTTGTGAGCTCCTACGGATACACCGCCGCCCATATGGACTACTATCACATTAACATCCTCATACTTCTTGCCCTGCTCCTTGGCATAGCGTCTTGCCATGGCCTTCTGATTAAGTGGATGGAAGATACTTGTCCTGGGAAGCTCGGGAACACCCGAAAGCCTGGCTACCGGCATGAGCTCATCCACAGCCACGGGATCCACGATAAAGGAGGGCTTGCCTATCCTGTCGGCGATCTCACGCGCCAAAACTCCGCCGAGATTGGAAGCATGCTGACCCTGAGGTCCTATCTTGAGATCATCAACCAGCACATCGGTAACCTTATAGGTCCCTCCGGGTATGGGCTTAACAAGTCCGCCCCTTCCTACTACCATATCAAGTGAATTTATATCGAAATTCTGCTCCTTTAAGAACTCCAGGATGATCTCCTCCCTGAATTCCTTCTGATCGAATATGGTATCGAACTTTTCTATCTCCTCTACGGAATGACGCAGAGTCTTGTCAAAAAGCATCTCCTCATCTTCAAAGACAGCTATCTTCGTTGATGTGGATCCGGGATTGATGATAAGTGATTTAATAGCCATTGTGTACCTCCTGTCTTTTACCTTACTTGTTCTGATATGCTGCTACCACTGCCGCAAGAGCGATGGAATTAACCTTGGTCTCCGCGGAATCGGATCTTGATGTCAGTATCGCCGGCGCCTTGGTTCCCGTAAGTATGCAGGCGTTCTTAAACTCTGTTGTATGTACTATGAATTTGTATGCTATATTGCCGGAATGGATGTCGGGGAAGAGGATCACATCGGCATCTCCGACGATCTTCCTGTCCTCAGCCTTCTTGTGCCTTGCAGCCTCGGGATAGATGGCAAGGTCAACCGACAGAGGTCCGTCAACTATGCAGTCTTTGATCTTTCCTTCATCATTCATCTTTGTGAGCTCTGCCGCCTCAACGGTCTCGGGCATCTTCTCGTTCACTACCTCAACAGCGCATACGGGAGCCACCTTGGGAGTATCTATGCCGCAGGCCTTGCAGACCTCAACGGTGTTCTCTATGATACCGACCTTCTGCTCCAGTGTAGGATAAGGCAGGAAGGCTACATCCGTAAGGAAGAGAAGCTGTTCGATACCCTTTATCTCAAACACAGCCACATGGGACAGAAGTCTGTCGGTACGGAGTCCCACTTCCTTATCAAGGATCGACTTAAGGAAATCCTTGGTGGAAAGAAGTCCCTTCATGTACATGTCAGCCTTTCCGTCATGTACCAGCTTAACAGCCTCATGAGCTGCCTCTATGGGATCCTTGATATCCACTATCTCAAATATGGCCGGATCGATCTTAAGATCCTTGCATATCTTCTCTATCTGTTCCCTGTCTCCCACAAGTATGGAATCCGCTATCTTCCTTTCATGGGCCATGGCGGCAGCCTCGATGACCTCATCATCGTTTGCGGCAGCTACCGAAAGCTTCTTTATGGGAAATTCATTAACCTTGTTCAGTAGATCACTGAAGTTCTTGCTCATCTTCCTTCTCCTTTTTAATATTCTTATCGTCCCATGAACCCACGGGCAATCATAAATTGTACCATTTATGGCACCCTGATGCAATGGGGCGGGGTTTGCGAACCTAGGGGTCGGGGTTAGTGGGTCATTTTTTG
>CAMOIV010000042.1 GCA_946616305.1 uncultured Lachnospiraceae bacterium
TCTCTTATCTGGCTGTCCATCACCGAGACTACATCCCTGCCTTCGAAATATGCCTTATTCCATTCTACGATCTTCTCCATGGCTGTTTCCACATTCCATCTGGGTTCCCAGCTAAAGGTGCTCTTCATGAGGGAGCAGTCAAGCTTAAGGAAGTTCGCCTCGTGAGGGCCGTCGTCCTTCTCGCATCTCCATGAGGCCATGACGCCTTCATCCATGGAGGAATTCCACTTGTTGCAGAAAAGCTGCACCAGTTTTCCCGTAGTCCAGCAGTCTGTCTCATTGGGTCCTATATTATAGCTTCCTGCGTAGGTCGGATCCTCGTACTGTCTCATAGCTACCAGCAGATATGCTATAACAGGCTCCAGAACATGCTGGTAGGGCCTTACCGAATCGGGATTCCTGACGATGATGTCCCTGCCGTCGTGGACGGCTCTGAGGCAGTCAGGTATTATCCTGTCTGTGGCGAAATCTCCGCCTCCTATCACATTACCTGCCCTGCAGGTAGATACAGCTATATTCCTTTCACGGAAGAACGAATTGGTATATCCGCTGGTCACTATCTCGGAGCATGATTTGGAATTAGAGTAGGGGTCATAGCCGTTAAGCTCCTCATCCTCTCTGTATCCCCAGACCCATTCTCTGTTCTTGTATACCTTATCGGTGGTAACATTGACAAAAGACCTGACGGAAGGTGTCTGCCTGATGCATTCCAGCACGTTTACGGTGCCAAGTACGTTGGTCTCGTAAGTATATACAGGATCCTTATATGACTCCCTTACAAGAGGCTGTGCAGCCATATGGATCACTATCTCAGGTCTTACCTCATCAAAGACCTTCTGCAGATACTCAAGATATCTGATATCCCCGATCACCGACTTTATATGATTGTCCACCCCGGACATATTGTACAGTGAAGGGTTCGTAGGTGGATTCTGTGCATAGCCCGTGATATCTGCCCCAAAATTGAGCAGTGCTCTGCACATCCACGATCCCTTAAAACCTGTATGGCCCGTTATAAGGACTTTCTTCCCTTTATAAAACTCATTCATGTTTCCACCGCCTGTTTATTTATTCCTGTCTGCTCTGCAAACCTTATTTCTGCCGGCTCTCTTGGCATCATACATAGCGCTGTCAGCCTCGCGCAGATCCTGATCAAACTCCTCCGTATACTCGGAGACACCGATGGATATGGTAAAGTCTACAGGCCTGTCCCTTCTCACTGACAATTCCTCTCTCATCCGGTCCAGTCTTTCGAATCCGTCATCAACAGGACACTTATCCATAATGATGATGAATTCCTCTCCACCGTATCTTATGATGGTATCGCCTACCCTCGTATGCTCTCTCATGAAATTGCCGAGATAAGAGAGTACAAAATCCCCCATCTCGTGACCGTAGGTGTCATTGATATCCTTAAACAGATCCACGTCTATCATGGAGATGGTGGCAGGTCCCGTCATCCCCTTAAGCTTGTTATCCTTAACGATCATATCCAGCTTGTCCCTGTTCCCGACCTTTGTCAGGTTATCCGTCACCAGAGCATCGTTCAGCATGTTCTCCGTGAGGTAATGATCCAGGGTCGTCAGATTAAGTGCCCAAAGCCCCACAAGTATGCCTATACATACCGGTATGTTCAGGGACATCACGATATCCAGGTTAGGATAATGGTTAAACAAATCCGTAAGAAATATCTCTCCGAAGAATATGAGATAGTTTAGCAGTGCTATGCCGGGTCTTGCTCCCAGGCCTATGGCGAACAGGAACAGATTAAGCGTATAAGATCCCTCTGCAAAGTGAGTTTTATCCTTCAGGAAATAAACGGTTATCATGGTGCTCCATAATACGATATGCACCATGGTATAGTTCATCATTATCTTTATCTTATAATTTGAGACCTTGCTCTCCAGGATCAGATAAATTGCCAGAAAAAAAAGCACGGATACGCGGGGTATGATAACGGGCCACAGAGTGCCGTTTATAAGGTAGTCCGATACCAGATATCCAACATCCGCAACGGAGCCGATTATGAGGGCGATATACGAAAAGAGGCGGTAATATTCGCTCTTGTACCGTGCGTACTTTGCGATGCTGTCATCATCCATATTGTTATATATATTGATCAGCTTTTTAAAATACTGTACATCTATAGAATTATTCATATATCCTCCGTATATGAGTACCGATGCATCGGCTAAGTGATAGTATACTATATTTTTACGATAAAAAGGGGTTTTTTTTTGAGTGCACTATGCCGATAAATATAGCGAAGGAACAATTTCTGCGCAGGGAATGCGTAAAATTGTTCCTTTTACTGTATTTATGTGCTTTCCGGAGAGTGCGGATCTATGTCCCGTTTGGCCGACGGGACCAGTATATCTCGAAAGGGGGACTTTTTATAAAAATTCTAAATTCCAATATAGGAATGGAATCCGCACGCAAATACAGCGAATATCGCATGGATGCATCAAATGAAAGCTCCTGGGGTATAACAGGGGTCAGGTCGGCTTCGGCCTTTTCCGAACTTACCCTTAGTATGGGCGAATATCACACAAAGAGCGGCGAAGAGAGCAGTTCCACCGAAAGGTCGGAAAAAGCCTCCGAGGATCCTGCCGATGCCATCAAAAAAAGATATGAGGATCTGAAGGCCCAGGTACACTCACGCTTCGATGACGAACACACTCTGTTCATCGAAATGCAGGCTGCCTGTATAGATTATCTCCTGATGATCTTTTTAGGCATAGATACCTCCAAATGGAAGCATGTTACGGACATGAACGGTAATTCACCCATGTCCATGCTCAGCGGTCTTAGATCCGTATCAGAAGCAGGTATAAACGGTGTAAGCTATGGCGAATATCATTACCATGAGGAATCCGAGACTACTACTTTCTCCACCCAGGGAACAGCGGTAACAGCTGACGGCAGGAAGATATCCTTCGGCCTTGAGGTTGAGATGAGCAGGACCTTTGTTGAGGAATCTTCTATGGAAATAGAATATGGCGTATCCATAGCTCTTGACCCTCTGGTAGTCCAATTGTCCGGCACTCCCGGATCTGTCTCGGACCAGAGCTTTATGTTCGATCTGGACTCTGACGGTGTGGAAGACAAGATCGCAAGACTATGTGAAGGATCCGGTTTTCTCGCCCTGGATAAGAACGATGACGGCACAATAAACGACGGTTCCGAGCTTTTCGGCACTGTCACCGGCAACGGATTTGAGGAACTGGCGGAATACGATGAGGACCATAACGGGTGGATAGATGAGAATGATGACATCTATCAAAGGCTCCGTATATGGACAAAGGATCATAAGGGAAATGACGTACTGACAACTCTCAAGGAGTCTGATATCGGCGCCATATACCTCGATTCCAGAAAGACCTCCTTCTCTGTCAGAGGCTCCCGTAACGAGGAGCTGGCTCATATCGGAAGGAGCGGCATATTCCTGCGGGAGTCTTCCGGCTCTGCCGGAGTCATACAGCAATTTGATATGGTCAAGCAGGCTTACGCCTGATGACCCAGAAGAGGCTTTTGGAAGTGCGCTGCCCGTGTGGCAGACCGCTATATGCGTCCCGTATATGGGAAGGGCAGGATCCATGAGCGTGAAAAAAGGGCTTTCCGATGATCGGAAAGCCCTTTTGATATTATCCTGTACAGATTATTTTATAACGGAAGCAACTCTTCCTGATCCTACTGTACGTCCACCTTCTCTGATAGCGAAGGTAAGACCCTGCTCCATAGCGATGGGATGGATGAGCTCGATGGTCATCTCAACGTTATCGCCGGGCATGCACATCTCTGTTCCCTCGGGAAGAGAGATAACGCCGGTAACGTCAGTTGTTCTGAAATAGAACTGAGGACGATAGTTGTTGAAGAAAGGTGTATGACGTCCACCCTCGTCCTTTGTCAGAACGTATACCTGTGCGGTAAAGTTTGTGTGGCATGTGATGGATCCGGGAACTGCAAGAACCTGTCCACGCTCGATCTCTTTACGATCTACACCACGGAGAAGAGCTCCGATGTTATCACCGGCACGACCCTCATCAAGAAGCTTTCTGAACATCTCGATACCGGTAACGACGGTCTTCTTAACCTCTTCCTTGATACCTACGATCTCAACTTCGTCATTGAGATGGATGATACCACGCTCAACTCTACCTGTAGCAACTGTTCCACGACCTGTGATGGTGAATACGTCCTCAACAGGCATAAGGAAAGGCTTGTCTGTAGGTCTCTGAGGTGTAGGGATATAATCATCAACAGCCTTCATGAGCTCCATGATCTTGTCGCCCCACTCTCCTGAAGGATCCTCAAGAGCCTTAAGAGCAGAACCGCGAACGATGGGGATGTCATCTCCGGGGAACTCATATTCGTTAAGAAGATCACGAACTTCCATCTCAACAAGCTCGATAAGCTCGGGATCATCAACCATATCACATTTATTAAGGAATACAACGATGTAAGGAACACCAACCTGACGAGCAAGAAGTACGTGCTCTCTTGTCTGAGCCATAACACCGTCAGTTGCAGCAACAACGAGGATAGCACCATCCATCTGTGCAGCACCGGTGATCATGTTCTTAACGTAGTCAGCATGCCCGGGGCAGTCAACGTGCGCATAGTGACGAGCCTCTGTCTCATACTCAACGTGTGCGGTTGAGATCGTGATACCACGCTCTCTCTCCTCGGGAGCCTTATCGATGTTCTCAAAGTCTACAGCAGCGTTACCTGCAACTCTCTCTGAAAGAGTCTTGGTGATAGCAGCCGTAAGAGTTGTCTTACCGTGGTCAACGTGTCCGATTGTACCAATGTTAACGTGCTCTTTGGTACGTTCAAATTTAGCTTTTGCCATTTTATATTTCCTCCTTATTATGTACGCCTCTCATGGCGCATACACTGACCCGCATGTAAACTGATTATATTTCATACAGGCCACATTTTCAAGTAAAAAGTGTCTCAACAGACCTACTTCGAAAGCACCTTGTCTGCCACATTCTTCGGCACCTGCTCATAATGATCAAAGAACATTGAGTAGTTACCGCGTCCCTGTGTCCTCGAACGAAGATCGGTAGCATATCCGAACATCTCTGCAAGGGGCACAAAAGCACGTACCATCTTTCCTCCGCCGATGTCTTCCATTCCTTCTACACGACCTCTTCTTGAATTAAGGTCTCCGATGACATCACCCATGTAATCCTCGGGCATGGTCACATCCACCTTCATGATGGGCTCAAGCAGCACTGCTCCGCCCTTCTGCATGGCGTCCTTCATGGCCATGGATCCGGAGATATGGAAAGCCATCTCCGAAGAGTCTACCTCGTGATATGAACCATCGTATACCACGGCATGAATGCCTGTAACAGGGAATCCGCCAAGTATACCGGTCTTCATAGCCTCTTCTATACCTTCGCCGATAGCCGGTATGTATTCCTTGGGGATAGCTCCTCCGACTACCTGTGATTCGAACTTAAAGGTCTCCTCACTGTTGGCATCCATGGGCTCAAACTTAACTTTACAGTGTCCGTACTGTCCGCGTCCACCGGACTGCTTGATGTATTTGCTCTCGATGTCCACAGGCTTCGTGATCGCTTCCTTATACGCAACCTGAGGTGCGCCTACGTTAGCTTCCACGTTGAACTCACGTAACAGTCTGTCTACTATGATCTCCAGATGCAGCTCACCCATTCCGGCGATAATGGTCTGTCCGGTCTCTTCATTGGTGTGCGCCTTGAAGGTAGGATCCTCTTCAGCCAGCTTTGCAAGAGCCTGTCCGAGCTTATCCTGTCCTGCCTTTGTCTTGGGCTCGATAGCCAGCTCTATAACGGGATCAGGGAACTCCATAGACTCAAGGATGACAGGATGCTGATCATCGCAGATGGTATCACCGGTAGTAGTAAATTTGAATCCTACTGCCGCTGCTATGTCTCCTGAGAAAACCTCATCCAGCTCTGTCCTCTTGTTCGCATGCATCTGAAGGATACGTCCTACACGCTCCTTCTTGTTCTTGGTTGAATTCAGGATATAGGAGCCCGACTTGAGGGTTCCGGAATACACTCTGAAATAAGCCAGTTTTCCAACGAAAGGATCTGTCATGATCTTGAAGGCAAGTCCTGCAAAGGGTGCATCGTCTGACGAAGGAACTGTCAGTTCGTTGCCATCCATATCCGTACCCTCGGCATCCGGTACATCGGTAGGTGCCGGGAGATACTCTATCACACCGTCAAGGAGCTTCTGTACGCCCTTGTTACGATATGCGGATCCTGCAAAGCAGGGGATCGCATCTCCTGCGATCGTTGCAGTCCTTAAAGCCTTTTTAAGCTGGTCTATGGTAGGCTCCTTGTCCTCAAGGAACATCTCCATGAGTTCATCATCCAGCTCACAGATCGCTTCGATAGTATTCTGATGATGCTCTTCCGCCTCATCCTTCATATCATCAGGAATATCCTTTATCTCAACTTCCGTACCCTGCTTATCATCGTAATAATAAGCCTTCATCTCCAGAAGATCGATGATACCCGCAAAGGTATCCTCCTTGCCGATAGGGATATTCATCAGTATGGTGTTCTTACCGAGACGATCGCGGATGGTCTGGCACGCATTATAATAATCCGCACCTATGGTATCCATCTTATTGATAAATGCAAGTCTCGGCACATGAAATCCATCTGCCTGACGCCAAACGTTCTCCGACTGAGGCTCAACGCCTTCCTTTGCAGAGAAAACACCGACTGCCCCGTCAAGTACACGGAGTGACCTCTCAACCTCAACGGTGAAGTCCACGTGACCCGGGGTGTCTATGATATTGATCCTGTGTTCCAGTGCGCCCGGCTTTGGTTTTGCATCCTGCTCTAAGGTCCAGTGACATGTGGTAGCTGCAGAAGTAATGGTTATACCTCTCTCCTGCTCCTGAGCCATCCAGTCCATGGTGGCCGTACCGTCATGAGTCTCTCCGATCTTATAGTTGACACCTGTATAAAACAGGATCCTCTCGGTCAGAGTTGTCTTTCCGGCATCGATATGCGCCATGATACCGATGTTCCTGGTCCTATCAAGCGGGTATTCTCTTTGTTTTGCGTTACCCACGGTTTTTCCTCCAAATAATCAGCCGGTCAATTAAAAACGATAGTGAGAGAAAGCCTTGTTTGCATCTGCCATCTTGTGCATGTCTTCCTTCCTCTTCACTGCGGAACCTGTATTGTTCGCTGCGTCCATGATCTCTGCTGCCAGCCTCTCTTCCATGGTCTTCTCGGATCTCTGTCTTGAGAACAGAGTCAGCCAACGAAGGCCCAGTGCCTGACGACGGTCGGGGCGCACCTCGATAGGTACCTGATATGTGGCGCCACCTACACGTCTTGCCTTGACCTCCAGCTGAGGCATTACATTGCTCATTGCCTGCTCGAATACTTCCAGTGCAGGCTTTCCTGTTTTCTCTTCGACTCTTTCAAACGCGTTGTACACGATCTTCTGTGCTACGCCCTTCTTTCCATCGAGCATGATGGAGTTGATGAGCTTCGTCACCACCTTATCGTTGTACTTCGGGTCTGCCAGTACGTCTCTTTTTACAATATGTCCTTTACGTGGCACGTTTCTTCCCTCCTTTGTGGGCATTCACCCACAGGTACTCACAATTAATCACTTGTGTTCGTGCTGAATCTTAATCCAACACAACCTTGTTAATTAATGCTGCTTATGATACTTACTTCTTATCCTTTGGCCTTTTTGCGCCATACTTGGAACGAGCCTGCATACGATTGGCTACGCCGGCTGTATCAAGAGTTCCACGGATAATATGGTATCTTGTACCGGGAAGATCCTTAACTCTGCCGCCACGGATCATAACAACGCTGTGCTCCTGAAGGTTGTGACCTTCGCCGGGGATATAGCTTGTTACTTCTATACCGTTTGAAAGACGCACACGGGCGATCTTTCTCAGGGCTGAGTTAGGCTTCTTGGGTGTAGCGGTCTTTACAGCTGTACATACGCCTCTCTTCTGGGGAGACTTTGTAGCTGTAGCCTTCTTCTGAAGAGAATTAAAGCCCTTCTGAAGCGCAGGTGCCGTAGACTTCTTGGCTGAAGTCTGTCTGCCCTTTCTGACTAACTGGTTGAATGTTGGCATTAAGTTTCACCTCTTTTCTTATTTAATATAGTTTATCTGCCATTCACAACAGACAATGATTTAGAGCGCGCTCCGGATGCTCCCGAAGACACGCTCTAACATTGTATTCCCTTATATCACGATATGTCAAGGATATATTTATTCGGTTGTTTCGGCCACTACAGCCTCTTCCGTGACGGTCTCACCCTCATCCAGGATCACATCGTCATCGAAGTTTATCTCATCCGCCAGAGTAGGTCCGTCAGTATTGAGATCTATATTTCTGTAACGCTTCATTCCGGTTCCTGCAGGTATCAGCTTACCGATGATGACATTTTCCTTCATACCCATAAGCTTGTCTATCTTACCCTTTATGGCAGAATCCGTCAGGACTCTGGTTGTCTCCTGGAAGGAGGCTGCAGACATGAAGGACTCTGTTGCAAGGGATGCCTTGGTGATACCAAGCATTTCCTGAACGCCCTCTGCAGGCTTTTTGCCCTCTGCCACCAGCTTCTCGTTCATATCCTCGAAGTCCAGTACGTTCATGAGCTCGCCGGGAAGTACATCTAAGGCATCATTTATCTCAGTCACGCGGATCTTCTTGAGCATCTGATGTGCTATGACCTCAATGTGCTTATCGTTGATATCAACACCCTGAAGCCTGTACACTCTCTGTACCTCACGCAGCAGATAATCCTGTACTGCACGCAGGCCCTTGATCCTGAGAAGATCGTGAGGATCCACTGAACCTTCGGTGATCTCCTGACCTGCAACTATATGCTCGCCCTCCTTGACCTTGGGTATGGATCCGAAGGGGATAAGATAACTCTTGGACTCACCGCTCTCTTCGTTGGTCACGATGACTTCCTTCTTAACTATATCATCCTTCCTGATAACTCCCTCGTCCTCAGGCTGATCCTTGGCAATGGTGGATTCCTTCTTTCTCTCTCTGATGGAAACCTCACCGTCTATCTCCGATATGATGGCAAGACCCTTAGGTCTCCTTGCCTCGAAAAGCTCCTCAACTCTGGGAAGACCCTGTGTGATATCGGAACCTGCAACACCTCCTGTATGGAAGGTTCTCATGGTAAGCTGTGTACCCGGCTCACCTATGGACTGCGCAGCTATGATACCGATAGCCTCACCGACCTGAACAGCCTCACCTGTTGCCATGTTGGCACCGTAGCACTTGGAGCAGATGCCGTTCTTGCAGCGGCAGGTAAGTATCGTCCTGATCTTCACTTCCTCAACGGGCTTTCCGTCCTTTACGCCAACCGTTACGATCTGCTCCGCACGTCTGGGTGTGATCATGTGGTTTGCGCCTACTATCAGATTGCCCTTCTTATCATAGATATCCTCACATGAGAATCTGCCTGTGATCCTCTCCTGCAGGCTCTCTATCTCACTGTCGCCCTTAGCGGACTTCTCCTTGAACATCCTTACTGTCATGCCGGGGATCTCATCCCTGTCAACAGAGCAGTCCTGCTCACGGATGGTGAGCTCCTGGGATACATCCACGAGACGTCTTGTAAGATATCCCGAGTCGGCGGTACGCAGAGCCGTATCCGAAAGTCCCTTTCTTGCGCCGTGAGCAGACATGAAGTATTCCAGAACGTTCAGTCCTTCACGGAAATTACTCTTTATGGGCAGCTCGATGGTATGACCCGTCGTATCCGCCATAAGTCCTCTCATTCCGGCAAGCTGCTTTATCTGCTTATCGGAACCACGGGCTCCGGAGTCAGCCATCATGTAGATGTTGTTATACTTATCAAGTCCCTTGAGCAGGTCCTTTGTAAGCTCCTCATCCGTAGCCTTCCATGTATTGATGACTTCCTTATATCTTCCCGCGTTGGTAAGAAGTCCTCTCTTATACTTGGTCGTGATCATGTCCACACGATCCTGAGCCTGATCAAGAAGCTTCTGCTTGTTTGCGGGCACTGTCATATCCGAGATGGAAACACTCATGGCAGCTATGGTGGAATAATGGTATCCCATAGCCTTGATATGATCCAGCACCTCAGCTGTCTGGATCGCGCCGTGAGTATTGATCACCTTGGTTATGATACGCTTAAGCTCTTTCTTGCCTACCAGGAAATCCACCTCAAGGGCTATCTCATTGCCCTTAACGCTCCTGTCCACAAAGCCCAGATCCTGAGGAAGTATCTCGTTAAAGAGGAATCTGCCCAGGATGGAATTCACAACTCCCGTATAGGTCTTGCCGTTTACTTCACGCTTAACCTGTACGCCGATCTTTGAATGAAGAGTGATTATCCCGTTCTCATATGCAAGTATGGCTTCATCAACGCTTCTGAAGATCTTGCCCTCTCCGGGCTCGCCGTCTCTCTCCTGTGTAAGGTAATAACAACCCAGGACCATGTCCTGTGTAGGTACGTTAACTGGGCCTCCGTCGGCAGGCTTTAAGAGGTTGTTTGGCATGAGCATCAGGAATCTGCACTCTGCCTGTGCCTCAACCGACAAAGGAAGATGGACTGCCATCTGGTCTCCGTCGAAGTCGGCATTGAAAGGTGTACATGCAAGGGGATGCAGCTTGATAGCCTTACCCTCTACCAGAACCGGCTCAAATGCCTGTATTCCCAGTCTGTGAAGCGTAGGTGCACGGTTGAGCATAACAGGATGCTCATGTATCACCTTCTCCAGCACATCCCAAACCTCGGGATCAAGACGCTCCACCATCTTCTTGGCGCTCTTTATATTATGTGATGTTCCGTTGGCCACAAGCTCCTTCATAACAAAGGGCTTGAAAAGCTCGATAGCCATTTCCTTGGGCAGACCGCACTGCCAGATCTTAAGCTCGGGTCCTACCACTATAACGGAACGTCCTGAGTAGTCTACTCTCTTACCCAGCAGGTTCTGTCTGAAACGTCCTCCCTTACCCTTAAGCATATCGGAAAGAGACTTAAGGGGGCGGTTGCCGGGTCCCGTTACGGGTCTTCCACGGCGTCCGTTATCTATAAGGGCATCCACTGCCTCCTGAAGCATTCTCTTCTCGTTACGAACGATAATGTCGGGCGTACCCAGCTCCAGAAGCTTCTGCAGTCTGTTATTTCTGTTTATTATCCTTCTGTAAAGGTCATTAAGATCACTGGTAGCAAACCTTCCGCCGTCCAATTGGACCATGGGTCTTAAATCCGGAGGGATGACCGGTATGCAGTCAAGCACCATCCATGCAGGCTCGTTACCCGACTCTCTGAAAGCTTCCACTACCTCAAGTCTCTTAACGATACGTGCTCTCTTCTGACCGGTGCTGTTCTCCAGTTCTTCTCTTAATGCATCGGATTCCTTATCAAGGTCGATGCTGTGTAAAAGCTCCTTTATAGCCTCGGCACCCATGCCTACGCGGAATTTGTATTCATACATCTCCCTGGCATTCTGGTACTCCTGCTCGGTAAGGATCTGCTTGTACTCAAGATCCGTATCGCCGGGATCAAGTACGATATAAGAGGCAAAATACAGAACCCTCTCAAGGATACGGGGTGAGAGATCCAGCAGTAATCCCATACGGCTGGGTATTCCCTTGAAATACCATATGTGGGATACGGGTGCAGCAAGCTCTATATGTCCCATCCTCTCACGGCGGACAGTTGCCTTGGTCACCTCGACACCGCACTTATCGCATATCACGCCCTTATATCTGATCTTCTTGTATTTACCGCAGTGGCATTCCCAGTCCTTTGTAGGTCCGAAGATCTTCTCGCAGAAGAGTCCGTCAGGCTCGGGCTTCAATGTCCTGTAGTTAATGGTCTCGGGTTTCTTAACCTCGCCATGGGACCATTCACGGATCTTCTCGGGACTTGCAAGTCCGATCTTGATCGCATCAAAGGTCAATGGCTCGTATTTATCCGTCTGTCTGTTAATCATCTCAGGCATTTCTGATAGCACTCCTCTCTCAATCTTCAGGGTATGTTTCTACAGGATCCTCATCGACGTATGACTCTTCGTCATCCACCACCTCAAGTGTACCGGTATCGGTATCGAATTCCTGTGTCGAGAAACCATTTCCTTTGAATTCATCCTCGTTAGCTCCGCCGTAGAAACGGTCGTCATCAAGGATGTGACGCATATCCGTATCACCGAAATCAACGGTCTCTGCTATCTCTACCTCGGTTCCGTCATCCTTCAGAACCCTTACGTCAAGTCCAAGGGACTGAAGCTCCTTCAGGAGCACCTTGAACGACTCGGGTATGCCGGGCTCGGGTATGTTCTCGCCCTTTATGATGGCTTCGTATGTCTTCACACGGCCAAGGACATCGTCGGACTTAACCGTAAGTATCTCCTGCAGCGTATATGCGGCACCGTATGCTTCGAGAGCCCAGACTTCCATCTCTCCGAATCTCTGTCCGCCGAACTGGGCCTTACCGCCGAGAGGCTGCTGTGTCACCAGTGAGTACGGGCCTGTGGAACGTGCATGGATCTTGTCGTCTACCATATGGTGCAGCTTCAGATAATGCATGTGGCCTATGGTTACCGGATTATCGAAGTAATCTCCGGTACGTCCGTCACGAAGCCTTACCTTACCGTCGCGGCTTATCTCAACACCCTTCCACACTTTTCTGTGGTCACGATTCTCCGACAGGAACTTCATGACATCACTGACAAGCTGGTTCTTGTATTTCTTCTCAAAGGCCTCCCACTCAAGGTTAACGTAGTCGTTGGCAAGCTCAAGTGTATCCTCGATATCCACTTCGTTTGCTCCGTCGAATACGGGAGTGGAGATCTTGAATCCCAGAGCCGCTGCCGCAAGAGACAGGTGGATCTCAAGGATCTGTCCGATGTTCATACGTGAAGGCACACCCAGAGGATTAAGGACTATATCAAGAGGTCTTCCGTTGGGAAGATAAGGCATATCCTCTATAGGCAGAACTCTTGAGCAGACACCCTTATTACCGTGTCTTCCGGCCATCTTATCTCCCACACCGATCTTTCTCTTCTGGGCGATATAGATACGTACTGCCTTGTTGACACCGGGTGAAAGCTCGTCGCCGGCTTCTCTTGTAAATACCTTTGCATCAACGACTATTCCGTATTCACCGTGAGGAACCTTAAGTGAAGTATCCCTTACCTCTCTGGCCTTTTCACCGAAGATGGCTCGAAGAAGCCTCTCCTCTGCGGTAAGCTCGGTCTCACCCTTAGGTGTTACCTTACCTACCAGGATATCCCCGGCTCTTACCTCTGCACCGATACGGATGATACCGTTCTCATCCAGATCCTTAAGGGCATCCTCACCCACACCGGGCACGTCCCTTGTGATCTCCTCGGGTCCAAGCTTTGTATCTCTGGATTCGCACTCATACTCCTCTATGTTAATGGATGTAAATACGTCATCCCTTACGAGACGCTCGCTTATAAGTACGGCATCCTCGTAGTTGTATCCTTCCCATGTCATGAATCCTATGAGAGGGTTCTTACCGAGGGCCAGTTCTCCGTTTGAAGTGGAGGGGCCGTCCGCGATCACCTCACCGGCCTCGATATGCTGTCCCTTCACCACTATGGGCCTCTGGTTGTAGCAGTTGGACTGGTTGGATCTCATGAACTTGGTAAGCTTATAATCTGTCTTTGTGCCGTCATCATTGGCAACCTTGATAAGATCACTCTGTGACAGCATGACCGTACCGCTCTTATCTGCCAGCACGCAAACGCCTGAGTCAACAGCAGCCTTTGCTTCCATACCGGTACCGATTATAGGTGCGTCGGTAGTAAGAAGGGGCACTGCCTGTCTCTGCATGTTGGATCCCATAAGTGCACGTGTCGGGTCATCATTCTGAAGGAAAGGCACCAGTGTGGTAGCTACCGAGAATACCTGCTTGGGTGACACATCCATGAAATCGAACATGCTCTTCTCGTACTGCTGGGTCTCATCCTTGAAACGTCCGGATACCATACGGTTTATAAAGTGTCCGTCCTTATCCAAAGGTTCGGAAGCCTGTGCTACATGGTAATTGTCCTCTTCGTCGGCGGTCATGTATACCACCTCGCTGGTTACCCTGGGATTCTCGGGATCCGAATGATCCACCTTCCTGTAAGGAGACTCAACAAAGCCGTATTCATTGATCCTTGCGAAGCAGGCAAGCGAATTGATAAGGCCGATGTTGGGTCCTTCAGGTGTCTCTACGGGGCACATACGTCCGTAATGAGAATAATGGATATCCCTGACCTCCATTCCCGCACGGTCTCTTGAAAGTCCGCCGGGTCCCAAAGCCGAGAGTCTTCTCTTATGAGTGAGCTCACCCAGAGGGTTGTTCTGATCCATGAACTGTGACAGCTGCGATGAACCGAAGAACTCCTTGACTGCCGCTGTAACAGGCTTGATATTTATGAGCTGCTGTGCAGTGACTGTTGAGATATCCTGAGTGGTCATCCTCTCACGGACAACTCTCTCCAGTCTCGACAGACCGATCCTGTACTGGTTCTGGAGAAGCTCTCCTACGGCACGGATACGACGGTTTCCGAGATGATCTATATCATCCTTGTTTCCGATGCCGTACTCGAGGTGCATATTGTAGTTTATGGAAGCGAAGATGTCCTCGTGAGTGATATGCTTGGGAACAAGCTCCGCAATATTGTGCCTTATGGCATCCTTAAGAGCTTCGGGAGTATCATTCTCCTCCATGAGCTTCTCAAGGGCAGGATAATAAACGAGCTCTGTGACCCCGTAATCCTTTGCGCTCTCTCCCTTGGGGAATTCGATATAGTGGTTAATGTCCACCATCATGGAGGACAGCACCTTGACGTTCCTCTTTTCCGTCTGGATGAGTACGCTCTTGACTCCGCTGTTCTGGATCTCATCAGCCAGCTCTCTTGTCACGGTCTCACCTGCCTTGGCTGCAAGACCGTTCTTTCCGGGAAGCTTTATTATCTCGCCGGTAGCCGGATCCAGCACATCCTCTGCAAGGACATGACCTGCGATACGATTCCTGAAAGCAAGCTTCTTATTGAACTTATAACGTCCCACCTTGGCCAGATCATATCTTCTGGCATCAAAGAACATGCCGTCGATAAGAGTACGTGCACTCTCTTCTGCAGGCGGCTCGCCGGGACGGATCTTCTTATATAATTCGATCAGACCGTCTCTAACGCATGTACCGGTGTCCTTAGCAAAAGCCGCAAGGATCTTGGGCTCGTCCCCGAACATCTCCAGTATCTCTTCGTTGGTTCCAAGGCCCATGGCACGAAGAAGAGCCGTAACCGGGATCTTCCTGTTACGGTCTACATGTACGTAGAATACATCATTGGAATCAGTCTCATACTCCAGCCATGCTCCTCTGTTGGGGATGACAGTGCATGAATACAGTTTCTTACCGAATTTATCGTAATTGATACCATAGTAGATACCGGGTGAACGAACGAGCTGTGATACTATTACTCTCTCAGCTCCGTTTATGACGAAGGTACCGGTATCGGTCATTATAGGCAGATCGCCCATAAAGATCTTCTGGTCATTGTTGTCCGCTTCGGGTTTGGATGCATTATACAGCCTTACCGTGACTTCCAGAGGGGCCGAGTATGTTGCGTCTCTTGCCTTACACTCCTCTATGCTGTACTTTGCCTTTTCCTTGCTGAAGGAATAGTCCACAAATTCCATGGAAAGGTTTCCGCTGTAATCGTTTATCGGGGAAATATCCTCGAACGCCTCCTTGAGACCTTCATTGATGAACCAGTCATAGGCAGATTTCTGAACTTCTATGAGATTAGGCATCTCAAGAACTTCCTCCTGCCTCTGATAGCTCATTCTCAGATTCTTGCCGCTGTAGACCGGATGTATCCTGTTTTTTTCCATTAAGCTTTCACCCCAAGAATAAAATTAGATTGACGGTTGATCACACCGAATGGCTGATACTGCGGGTTTCCTGCCGTTTTTAAAGACAAAGAAAGCCCGTGCCGCCACAAAAGTGCAATCTACATGGTAACA
>CAMOIV010000043.1 GCA_946616305.1 uncultured Lachnospiraceae bacterium
TTCCTAGTCACATAGCCGAGAAAAAACTTCAAGCAGAAAATACCTGCTTCCCGCCTTGCCCGCAAAACAGTATCCGCAATAAAATATGCCTTACCGGCATATAAAAAATGGGGGTATCACTACCCCCATTCGATCAATGTTATATCTCAGTATCCCGCCTCTTTCAGTGCCCTGTGGATGAGTTCTGCATTTTTCAAGGAAAACTCAGCCGTTACATGAGGCTTTTCTCCCTCAAGGATGCATCTGCCAAGCTGCTCGACCTCAAGGGAATAATTCTGAGGAGCAGTCATCTTTCTCTCAGTCACACCCTCATCGGTATGGATAGTGTAGGAAAGCTCGCCCTCCTGATTGTATTCCACTCCGGATGTTATGTAACCCTTGCTGCCGTGGATATACAGCCGGTCGAACCTGTCATCCGTATTCTTGCCCAGGATCATGCCCACGTTAAAGGAGGCTCTCACTCCGTTCCCGAACTTGATGATACCTGCTGTCATCTCATCCACGCCTTCGTCGGAAAACTCAGCATCCGCTTTTACAAACACAGGCTCGGAATCAACAAGAGACAGGATCATGGATGTGCAGTAGCACCCAAGATCATACATGGCTCCTCCGCCCATCTCCTTATGGATCCTTATATCCTCTTTGTAGCCTTGTGTAATAAAACCGGTCTCGATATAATCGATATCACCGATCACCTTATCGTCCACATCCTTTTTCAGGCTTGCAACATAGGGGCTGTGCAGATAAGCAAAGGCTTCCATGAGATTGACGCCGTTCTTTTTCGCAGTATCGAACATATCCTTTACTTCATCAGGATCAAGTCCCAGAGGCTTCTCACAGAGCACATGCTTGCCGCTTTCAAGTGCTTCCTTTACCCATTTAAGGTGCAGATTGTTGGGAAGTGGGATGTATACTGCCTGTACGTCAGGGTCCTGCAACAATTCCTCATAACTTCCGTATGCCTTTTTGAATCCGAATTTATCCTTAAACTGTAAGGCCTTTTCCATGCTTCTTCCGGCGATGGCATACAGTTCACAGTTTCCTGCCTTCTGCATACCCGGTATCGTCTGGCCTTTAGCTATGTTCGCAGTTCCCAAAACTCCCCATTTTACCTTGTCCATACCGTACCTCCGTAAAACATGCAATACACCTGTTTCTCTATACCCGCTTCAGGCATCTTCCCATCCTATCCGATGGTAAGCCTGCCCGGTATATTCCATACACTCACCCGCCTATGGCCCTGTTGATATCAAGGCACATATCTATCACGGCTTCGCGTGAAGCATCGGCATAATGTCTCTCGTCAAAGCGCTCCTTATAGGGTTCCTTCGTATATGCCGCTATGATGCCGCGGCTTGAATTGACTATGGCTCCCAGACCGTCACTGTTAAAGAAAGGCTTCAGGTCATCGGCCTTACCGCCCTGTGCTCCGTATCCCGGGACAAGGATATATGTATGAGGCATTAGACGTCTTGCCGTCTCTCCTTCAGCGGGATAGGTGGCTCCTACCACAGCACCTACGTTACTGTAGGATCCGTCCATGGAGGTCTCTCCCCACTCATGGACCTTCTCCGCCACGTGCTCGTATATCGCCTTACCATCGGATACCTTCCCCTGGAATTCTCCGCTTGAGGGGTTTGATGTCTTTACCAGGACGAAGATGCCCTTGTCCATTTTATTACACACCTCGATAAAGGGCTTTACTCCGTCACTTCCCAGATACGGATTGACTGTGGCGAAGTCCTCATCGAAGGGGCGGATCTTATTTCCTCCCACCTCGATCTCTCCTAAATGGGCTATGGCATAGGATTCGGAGGTGGATCCGATGTCTCCTCTTTTCACATCTCCTATGACGATCAACCCCTTTTCATGGCACAGCTCAATGGTTTTGATATATGCTTCAAGTCCGGGGATACCGAACTGTTCATACATGGCTATCTGCGGCTTTATGGCCGGTACCAGATCCGATATGGCCTCGATTATCCCTTTGTTGAATTCAAATACGGCTTCCGCTGCTCCTTCCAGGGTCTCGCCGTGCTTCCCAAAGGCTTCCTTACGGATGTACTCCGGTATGAATTTCATGTTGGGATCAAGTCCCACCACCACCGGTGCTTTCTTGTCTACTATACTGTCGATAAGCTTTGAGATCATATTGTCCTCCCCCTGTTGCCCGGAAAAGCCCGGACATATCTTCCATCCTTCTCTAAAGCACGGTCAGCTCCGCAGCTCTGAGGCTCTGTGGCTCTGCAGCTGCCGCTCCCGCCATCCTATATGCTGTATGTCTTCCTGTCTGCGAATTCCTGTATCTTACCGTCGTTCCAGTTCTGCACCGGCCTGTAGTATCCGGTGATGCGCGAGTAGACCTCTGTGTCATGACCGCATACAGGGCACTTCCTCTCCTCTCCTTTGATATACCCATGCTCCGGACATACGGAATATGTGGGGCTTAAGGTATAGTAGGGCAGCTTGTATCTTTCCGATATGGTCCGTACCAGATCTGCCGCTGCCTTCCAATCCGGAAGCTTTTCCCCAAGGAAAGCATGGAACACGGTTCCCGAGGTATAGAGCACCTGGAGATCATCCTCCTTATCCAACGCCTCGAATATATCGTCCGTGAACCCCACCGGCATATGTGACGAGTTGGTATAGTAAGGCGTTGCATCCTTGTCCCCTGCTGTTATGATATTGGGATACTTCTGCTTGTCATGCTTGGCCAGTCTGTAGGCAGTGCTCTCCGCCGGTGTTGCCTCCAGATTATAGAGATCCCCGTACTCCTCCTGATATCCGATAAGTCTCTCCCTCATATGGTTGAGGACCTTTTTGGTGAATTCAAGAGACTCATCATGCGTCAGATCCTTGCCTATCCAGTTGGCATTGAGGCAGGTCTCGTTCATGCCCACAAGTCCTATGGTGGAGAAATGATTCTTAAAGGATCCCAGATATTTCCTGGTATAGGGATACAGCCCTTCATCAAGAAGTCTTGATATGAGATCCCTCTTGGTCTTAAGCGACCTGGCGGCTATGTCCATGAGCCTGTCAAGCCTCTGGAAGAAATCCTCCTCATCTATGGAAAGATATGCAAGGCGCGGCATGTTAAGTGTCACCACCCCAACGGATCCGGTGGATTCTCCCGAGCCGAAGAAGCCTCCGCTCTTTTTCCGAAGCTCCCTAAGATCCAGCCTTAATCTGCAGCACATGGACCTTATGTCAGAAGGCTTCATATCCGAGTTTACATAATTCGAGAAGTAGGGTGTTCCGTACTTGCTGGTCATCTCAAACAGGAGCCTGTTGTTCTCCGTGTCGGACCAGTCGAAATCCTTTGTAATGGAATAAGTGGGAATGGGATACTGGAAGCCTCTGCCGTTGGCATCGCCCTCTATCATGGTCTCGATGAAGGCGCGGTTTATCATATCCATTTCCTTCTTGCAATCCTTGTAGCAGTAATCCTGAGGCTTGCCTCCCACTATGGCAGGCATCTCGGCAAGGTCCTCGGGCACCGTCCAGTCAAGGGTTATATTGGTAAAGGGCGCCTGTGTACCCCATCTGGAGGGAGTATTGACACCGAAGATAAATGACTCTATACACTGCTTGACTTCCCTGTATGACAGGTTATCCGCTCTTACAAAGGGAGCCAGATAGGTGTCAAAGGAAGAAAATGCCTGAGCTCCGGCCCACTCGTTCTGCATGATGCCCAGGAAGTTTACCATCTGATTGCATAATACAGACAGATGCTTGGCGGGAGCGGAGGAGATCTTGCCCTTTATTCCTCCAAGTCCGTCCTGTATGAGCTGCATCAGCGACCATCCGGCGCAATACCCTGTTAGCATGGACAGATCGTGTATGTGCATGTCACAGTTCCTGTGAGCATCGGAGATCTCCTGATCATATATCTCCGACAGCCAGTAATTGGCAGTGACTGCTCCGGAGTTGGACAGGATGAGGCCTCCCACGGAATAGGTGATGGTGGAATTCTCCTTTACTCTCCAGTCGTTATTGTTCACATAGGAATCCACCACATCCCTGTAGTTCAGGATGGCCGAGTTCATGTTTCTCACATGCTCCCTGTGCTTCCTGTAGAGGATATAGGCCTTGGCAACCTCGGTAAAGCCTGCCTGGTTCAAAACCTTTTCCACGGAGTCCTGGATGTCCTCCACTCCTATGGAATTCCGGTCAAGCTTCTCTTCAAAGTCAGCCGTGACCCTTAAGGCCAGGAGATCTATGATGTCCTGAGTATATTGCTTTTCGCAGGCAACAAATGCCTTTACTATGGCATCATTGATCTTCGTGATATTAAAATCAGCCTTCTGTCCGTCTCTTTTGATAACATATATCATGTTCTTTACCGCCTTATCTGGTCTTCAAAAATTCATTCTCTCTTAAAGCCGCCTCGTCACCGGGATATTTCTCCAGGTACTCGTTCATCAGATTCTTCGCCTTGTCGAAATCTCCCAGATCCTCATAGGCCGTCACCTGATTAAACCTGAGTGACTGATCCACGGACGGATCTCCTATCTCTATCCCCTTATTGAAAGCATCAAGGGCCGCGCTGTAGTCTCCCACGGATAAAAGACATATCCCCAGCTGATTCAGTACCACGGCATTTCCCGGATCGCTCTCCAGGTATGTCCTGTACAGAGAAGCTGCATAGTTGGTATCACCCAAAGCCTCATAGGTCTGTCCCAGGTAAAGGGTGGCCTTGGAATCTCCCTTTTGCTTTACCGCAGCTTCAAGACTCTGCTTGGCTTTCTCATATTCACCCATGCAGTAATAAAGCCTTCCCTTCTGGTAATCAGAAAGCTTGGTATTAAGCTCCATGGCATTTTTGAGGTATTTTTGACCGTCCTCAGAAAGTCCTGCCTCGGACATTGCCTCAAAGATCTGTATATACATATCCGGGTCCTGTGGTGACAGCTTGACAGCCTTGTCGAAATCAGATTTTGCATTATCTATATCCTGCATGGCAAGATAGACTCTGCCTCTGAAATAATATGCCTGATATTCGTCGGGGAAAAGAGATATTATGTACGAATAAGTATCATTTGCGCCCTTTATATCCCCTGACCTGTACTGGGCTACAGCCATGTAATATGAGGTATCAAGATCAAAATCCTGCACATATCCGTCGCTTTCATAAAGTGCCATGGCAAATTCCTCCACGGCCCTTTCATAATCGGAGAGCCCCATGTAGGCTATCCCCCGGGACCTGTGCACAAGTCTTGAATTCTCTCCGGATTTCTCAGCGGAATCCAGCTTCTCTATAGCTTCCGGATATGAACCGTTCTCTATCAGATTATTTGCTTCATGCAGGTAATCGGTCCTGCCGGCACAGCCTGTCATGATGCAGAGCATGAGCACCAGAGCAGCTAATACCGCGCGCGCCCCGATCCTGCTATCTGGCAGAGGGAGCATATACCCTGTAGCAATCCTTTCCTGCTTCCTTTGCTTCATATAAAGCGCTGTCCGCAGCCTTGAAAAGTGAATCATAATCCTCACCGTGCTTTGCAAAAAAGGCTATACCTATGGAACAGCTGATATGTACTGTCCCCGCATCGCCTTTGATATCGGTCCTGATGCTGTCATTAAGGCTCTTTGCCTTGTCTATGGCGCTCTGTTCGGTGGCATGGTTCATAAGTACCATGAACTCATCGCCGCCCATACGACCCACCAGGTCATTCTCCCTGAAGACCTTGCGGATGCAATCCGCAACAAACTTGATGGTATCGTCGCCTGTACTGTGTCCTAAAGTATCATTCACCGATTTGAAATTATCCGTATCTATCATGAACAGTGCATGACAGTCCGTAACCTCGCTCCCGCCAAGGTGCTCCGCACACGAAAGCTGCATGGCCTTCTTGTTGAGAAGTCCGGTCATACCGTCTGTCTCAGCCTCTGACCTGAGCTTTTCCTGTTCATGCTTCTCGGCCGTAATCTCCTTGGCGGATCCCACTATCCTGTGTACATGATCCGTCTTGTCGGCAAAGGATGCATAGTTCATCCTGTACCAGAGATATCCGCCGTCCTCCTGATTTAGTCTGTATTCCACTACACCCTTTTCGGCATTCCTCATTATGGCATCCACAACCGATGTCACGATGAATATGTCATCATGGTAGACTCTCTTCTGGAGCTCCTTACCGGAAATGAACCTGTCGACTCTGTTCCAGTGTCTTACTCCCCGCTCGTCCTTTTTGGAAATGGAGAGCCTGTCATTATCCACGTCATAATCGTATTCTATATTATCGATGGCTTCTTCAATGAGCTTGAATCTTTCCGTTTCGAAATACAACTGCTCATTGACCCTCTGCATACGGTTCTGGGTATCCACCAGTTCGGAGACATCTGTGATGAAGCACATGAAGATCCTGGTACCGTCCCTCAGGGTCCGAAGTGTTGCCCTGTGGTTGATATATGTGATCTCATCCATCAGGTTCTCGACTCTGTAGGTGAGCTCCACATAATTATAGAAAAGCATCTGCGATTCGATCTGCTCATTAACCCTGGCTCTGTCATCCTTCATGACAAAGAGGCTGAAGTTGTCCATATATCTCTCACGGAACTGCTCTTCCTCGCAACCGAATATATGAAGCAATCCCTGGTTTACATAATTTATCTTTCCGGTATCGGCGTTATATGTCATGATACCGCCGGGCATATTCTCCTTGAGGATCTCAAGCTCCGCTTTGGTATCCTCGAGCTCAAGTCTGATATCCTCTATGCTCTTCTCCCCGGCAGCATCCTCCTTATCGTCCCGGGTTATATCCTCTTCTTCGTCATCCATATCCTTCATAAAGGAATCCGTCATACGTCCCAGGGCCTCTGTCACCTCTGTACCGGCTCTCATGCTGTCCTTGAGCATAACACCGAATCTCTCGTCAAATGTTTTGTTTTCTGTGGGATCGGTCCCTAAACCAGCCAACTTTTCAACCTTCCATAAATAAGTGTAGTGTTATTATTCTATTATCTTTTCCCATCTTTCGCAAGACCGGGCACTTTACGGGCGTTTAAGCAGACAGTATCTTTGGCTCTCTAAAATCCTCATATTCACTTTTCAGATCACCGAATACAAAATGGCTTCACTCTTTCTCTGTTTCCGAAAGTTTCTGCGCCTGGTCTGCTTCTGTCAGGGGTTCTATTATCTCATCCAGATCGCCGTTCATAATGTCATCTATGCGGTAGAGAGTCAGGTGTATCCTGTGATCGGTGACTCTCCCTTGGGGAAAATTATAAGTTCTTATCTTTTCCGACCTGTCTCCGGTACCTATCTGGCTCCTCCTTTCCCTGGATTCGGCTTCCTGCTTTTTCTGAAGCTCGATATCATAGAGTTTGGATCGAAGCAGCGCAAAGGCCTTGTTCTTATTCTGCAGCTGGGATTTCTCGGTCTGCGAATATATCACGATACCGGTCGGATAATGAGTAAGTCTCACCGCGGAATCGGTTGTGTTGACGCACTGTCCGCCGTTTCCCGATGCTCTCATCACATCTATCCTGATATCCTTTTCATCTATATCTATATCCACCTCTTCGGCCTCCGGCATGACTGCCACCGTTGCCGTGGATGTATGTATGCGTCCTCCGGATTCGGTTTCGGGAACACGTTGTACCCTGTGAACTCCCGATTCGTACTTGAGCACGGAATAAGCACCCTTACCTCTTACCATGAAGGAGATGTTTTTCATTCCGCCTATGCCCGTATCCTCATATTCCATCAGTTCGCTTTTCCATCCCTTATTCTCGATGAAATGAGTATACATTCTGTACAGGTCATAAGAAAAGAGTGCAGCCTCTTCTCCTCCTGCCCCTGCTCTTATTTCCATGATAACATTTCTGTCATCATTCTCATCTTTTGGAAGCAGCAGGACTCTCAAGGCTTTGATGAGTTCAGGCTGTCTGTCCTTTGCCTCTGCAAGCTCTTCCCTTGCCAGCTCCTTCATCTCCTGATCCTGCTCCTCATCTATTATCTGCAGTGACTCGGCTATGGCATCCTCGTTCGCTCTGTATGCCTTGTAGGCTTCGACTATGGGAGCGAGATTTGCCTGCTCCTTCATCAAAGCCATGTATCCGTTGCCGTCAGCTGCAGCATCGGGCTCAGCCATACGCCGCATGAGCTCATCATATTTCAATACTATGCTTTCTACATTTTCAAACATATCATCCCTCTGCCCGGGGCATTATCATCCCGTTTCCTTTACCATCCGGCTCCTGTACGGCCACGGTATATACCGGGCATCCTGCCTGCAACGTGGGCACGATCTGAACCGCCTCCCATACGGTCACGGTATATACTGTGCCTTCACGACCCTGTCATTTCCGCCGTAATCCTTCATAACCTCTATATCCCGGTAGCCTGCCTCCTTAAGAAGGGCAGATACATCGGCCCCCTGGTCATATCCGATCTCCAGATAGAGTCTGCCGTACGGTTTCAGATGCTCTGCGGCATCACGGGCTATGATCCGGTAAAACTTCAGACCGTCGTCATCACCTAAGAGAGCCAGCTGCGGTTCGTGATCCTTAACCTCCTCATCAAGAGTCGGTATCACATCCTTCCTGATATATGGCGGATTGCATACTATGTGATCGAACCTTCCGTCTATATCACCAAACATGTCGGACCTTATCCATCTGACAGCTTCATGTGCATTATGTAAACCGGTCGGTTCTTCAGATCCCCCGCCATCCTCAGACGGCTTAGCATTCCCTGTGCCAAAGATCCGCTCCTCATTCCTTCTTGCCACCTTAAGAGCCTCTCCGGATATATCAGCTCCGGTTCCCGTGATACGGTTCTTGTATTTCATAAGTGACAGGAGTATGCACCCGGATCCGGTACACATATCCAGAACCTCGGATCCGTCATCGATCTCCCTCATCATCTCCTCTACCAGAAATTCGGTATCAAATCTGGGAATAAGTACGTCTGGGTTTACATAAAACCTGAGCCCCATGAAATCCGCCTCCCCTGTCAGGTACTGAACAGGGATATGAGACGCTCTCTTTTCCAGCATCCCCTCAAAGTCATCCGTCTCGGTTTCGGAAGCCTCCCTGAGATCTCCTCCCCCAAGAAGACTGCTTCTGTCCATTCCCGTTACTGCTTCAAAGATGATCCTGGCATCATACGGGGCATCATGTATACCGGCTTCCTTCAGATAATCTTCGCCATGCTTCAGGAGCTCGCCGTATTTCATCTGCCGAAATTCTCCTTCAGGAAGGCCCTCCAGTCAAATACTTCCTCAACGGATCTTATGCCCACCTCTATCATCTCGTCATCCGGTTCTCTTGTTGTAAGCTTCTGCATCATAAGTCCCGGCTTGCTGAAGGCTTTGATCACCGGATTGTCGGATTTGCCCGCAAGTCTTATGAATTCATAGGACACTCCCGCTATCACGGGGATCAGCACAAGTCTCAGCACCACCTTAAGGATCTTCACATCCGTCTGTATGAATGAGAAAAATATGATGGAGATGACCATCACATACAGCAAAAAGCTGGTACCGCATCTCCTGTGCTCACGGCTGGCCTTCCTTACATTCTCCACGGTCAGTTCATATCCTGCCTCCAGGCAGTTGATGCACTTATGCTCCGCTCCGTGATACATGAAGGTCCTTTTGATGTCCTCCATGAGGCTTATGGCCTTGATATAACCGATGAAAATAATGATCCTTATAACTCCCTCGATGAGAGACAGCAGGATCCCTTCTCCCACTATCCCCTTGAAAAGGAGGCTTGCAAAATAAGGGAGCACCATGAAAAGTCCCAGGGCCAGGATGATGGCAACTATCATGATAAGGGTATTCATAAAGGTGCTCATACCGCCTTTGTCCTTATTTCCGTCTGCTCCTTCTTTGCTTTCTTCACTGTCGGTTTCGCCGCCGGCTGCTCCATCTTTGCTTTCTTCACTGCCGTTTTCATCGTCATCTCTGCTCCCCGAGGCCGCCTTCTCCTTCTCCTTCTCCTTCTTCTCCTCTTCCTCTATATCCTGCATGTATATATCAGAGGAGAAATTCAGAGTGGAAAGCCCCAATACCAGAGAATCTATGAAGGCAAACACTCCTCTCAGCACAGGGATCTTATTGATGGTATCTCCTTTAACGATCCCTTTGTATTTGTCTTTTTTGACAACGATCTCTCCGTTTGAGCGCCTGACGGCCACAGCATAATCCTCTCTGTTCCTCATCATGACGCCTTCCATAACGGCCTGTCCGCCTATGCCGGAATATGCCGTTCCCGAAAGGGGGCAGGTTATATTACCTTTTTTGTCACTCATATATGATCCTCATACTGCACTGCATTGTACTTTTTTACTGTACTTATTCCACGGTTTCTGCTTCGCTGCGTTCTGCTTTGCCGGGTTTTACTTCGCTGCGTTCTGCTTCGCCGGTGATTTTAAACATAAAAATACCGTCATCCGCAAGGAATGACGGTATCCCGATACTACTGATTCTTTGATGCCGATGCGTACTTCTTGTTGAACTTCTCGATACGTCCATCTGCGCGGGCAGCCTTCTGCTGACCTGTATAGAACTGATGGCACTTCGAGCAGACCTCGACACGGATCTCCGGTATGGTGGATCCCACCGTAAAAGTATTGCCGCAATGGCATGTAACCTTTGCCTGATAGTACTGTGGCTGAATATCTGCTTTCATCTCTTTTGTCCTTTCCTTCGCCGTAGGTTTCCGACCAGCGGCTTCAAGTCATATCGTTATATCTGCCCGTCATACAAAACGAGCGACGTTAATATTATCATACAACAGGATAAAATACAAGTTTTTAATAAAATCTGATCTTTTTGACCATATCCACGAATTCCCTGTTATTCCTGGTCCTGGAGAACAGATCGATGAGCTTGTCCGTAACCTCATCCGGCTTCAAGGTATTCATGGCCTTTCTCACTATGTCTATGCCCTCAAGCTCGGAGGGTGTAAGGAGCAGGTCCTCACGTCTTGTGGATGACTTTGCAAGGTCTATGGCAGGGAATACCCTCTTCTCCTGCAGCTTTCTGTCAAGGACCATCTCCATGTTACCGGTTCCCTTGAATTCCTCGTAAACCACATCATCCATCTTGCTTCCCGTATCCACAAGTGCCGTGGCAAGTATGGTAAGGGATCCGCCCTCTCTCATATTCCTTGCGGCGCCGAAGAATCTCTTGGGCATATGCAGTGCCGCAGGATCGAGACCACCCGACAATGTACGTCCCGAAGGCGGTACAGTCAGGTTATAAGCTCTTGAAAGTCTTGTTATGGAATCAAGGAGGATCATAACGTCTTTGTTTGATTCCACCAGTCTTCTTGCCCTCTCTATGACCATCTCCGAGACTCTCTTATGATGCTCGGGAAGCTCATCGAAGGTGGAGTAGATGACCTCCACGTTCTCGCCCTGTATGGACTCCTTCATATCGGTTACTTCCTCGGGTCTTTCGTCTATGAGAAGGATTATCAGGTGTATCTCGGGGTTTGCCTTGGTCACAGCCTTGGCAACTGCCTTGAGGAGGGTTGTCTTACCGGCTTTCGGCGGTGATACTATCATGCCTCTGGCGCCCTTTCCCACAGGACTGACCAGATCCATTATCCTCATGGCTATGTTATTATTCCCCATCTCAAGATGTATCCTCTCATTGGGGAATATAGGAGTCATATCCTCAAAATTGTATCTCTTTGCGGCTTCCTGAGGAGTCATGCCGTTGATGCTCTTGACGAAAAGCAGGGCAGAGAACTTCTCGTTGCCTGTCTTCACTCTCGTATTACCTACGATGATATCTCCGGTCTTGAGGTTGAAACGGCGTATCTGACTGGGGGCCACATACACATCATTTTCTCCGGGAAGATAATTCTCGCATCTGATAAAGCCGTATCCGTCCGACATGACCTCAAGTATGCCGTTGGCCACCACTCCGGAGTCAAGCTCCTCCTTATCCTCGGGAAGTCCCTCGGAAGCACCCTGCTTATCCTCTTCCTTGGTCTGGCCTTCCTCCTTATCCCGGGCCTCACCGTTTTCCTCCGGCTTATCCTCTTTCCTCTTCTTCTTTCCTTTTCCGGCTGAACTCTTGGCATTGCTGCGATCCTTCTCGTTCTTTTCCGCAGCGCCCTCCTTTTCAGCCTCCTTGCACAGAAGGTCGATAAGCTCAGCCTTCTTCATGGCAGAAGTTCCCTTCAGCCCCTGTGACTTGGCAAGCTCCTTCAGCTGTGCCAATGGTAGTGTTTCGAGTTTTTCCCTCATACCCGTCCTTTCATATGATCGTTATAATGCCAAAAATGTTTTACTACTGAACTCTTGTTGGGTTTACTCCGTGGAATAGTTTGCGAATTGCAATCCGTTGATCACTAAACGGCAAGTTTCCTTTGAAATTAAGATGTAAGTATGATACAACGAGAATATGAATAAAGCAAGTGTCGAGTCAAAAAAAATCATTGATCCCAAGTGGCTGAGTTTCCGTTCCACAGCGGAATTTGCCAGGAATAAATACAGGAATCACTGCGGTCCCACAGCAATAACAAATCTCCTTATAACCCTTGCCCAGGCCAGGGATGGCAGGCTTGTTGAAAGCGAAGAGGCTGTTGAGATATTCGATCGTGTGGCCTCCTTCGGAAGGAGGCTGCTTGTATATAACATCAGGTTCGGCACAACGGATCTGCTTCTCGGATTGTTCGCAAGGCTGGTCTTTTTCAGATTATCGAAAGGCTCCATACGAGTCGGCTTCAGACATTTCCTGAATAAGAAAAGCCTCAACCGTACTATCGGTCGAGGCAATTTCGCTCTTCTTGAACTTTTCGGACATCCCCTGTACGGATGGCATCAGATGCTCATATACGGGATGGATGAATCCGGAGATTATATAGCATGCGACGGGATAGCCGACCATCCCGTGCATATCCCTCCCGCTGATATCGGGAGAGGATTGTTTCTGGAGATCAAAACCTGATCTTATTAATTTCTTTCTTTGATATTCCTTATGGGGATATTGGCATAGAGTGCCGGTCCTGCCTTCTCGTCCGGGCTTTCTCCGTCTGCCTGTGTTATCTTGATATCAAGTCCCTCATTATCTATCTCCACATACTTGGAGAGCACCTCGATAATATCATTCTTGATGCGCTCCATGATCTCTGGTGAGCACGCCGAACGGTCAGATACAAGTACCAGCTTCAGCCTGTCCTTCGCCGTTTCTCCTGATGGCTTTTTCTTGAAAAAATCACCGAATAACATACGCACCTCCCCGTCAGTTCTTGCCGAAAAGCTTTGCGAAAAAGCCTTTCTTTCTTCGAAGATCCAGGAAGGGAACTTCCTCTCCGATGATCCTGTGACAGATATTGATATAAGCCTGTCCTGCCAGTGAATCATCCCCCGCCAGAGGCTCGCCGTTATTCGTAGCGACCACTATCTGCTCATCATCGGGCACGATACCTATAAGGCTGATGCCCAGGACCTCAACCACATCGTCAGCGCTCATCATATCTCCGCGCTCTACCATGTCCTGACGGAGTCTGTTGACTATGAGCTTAACGTCCTCCATCTCATTGGCTTCCAGAAGTCCTATGATACGATCAGCATCCCTTACCGCAGAAACCTCGGGAGTAGTGACTATGATGGCACGGCTTGCGCCTGCTATGGCATTCTTGAATCCCTGTTCGATACCGGCGGGAGAATCCATGATCACATAGTCGAATTCCTGCTTGAGCTCGTCAGCCACCTTCACCATCTGCTCGGGAGTTACTGCCGATTTATCTCTTGTCTGTGCAGCCGGAAGAAGACAGAGTCCATCATATCTCTTGTCCTTGATAAGAGCCTGCTTTAATTTACAGTTGCCCTCTACAACGTCCACCACGTTATATACGATACGGTTCTCCAGTCCCAGCACAACGTCCAGATTCCTGAGGCCTATATCGGTATCCACAAGGACCACCTTTTTTCCAAGCTTTGCAAGACCGGTTCCAATATTAGCCGTTGTTGTGGTCTTGCCCACTCCGCCCTTACCGGACGTGATGACGATTACTTCACCCATGTTTTCCTCCAGTCATTACTTCTTATCGCTTACCGAACTGTCCTTACCCTTATCAGCGGAACTCTTTTTTTCATTCCCCTGCGGTGCGGGTGCTACACGGCTTACCTTCAGGCTGTCATCAGCCGCCTTGCGTCTGTAGAACCTGTTCTTCTTCATAAGCTCACTGTCAAGCTCGGTTATCACTATATGTCCGTCAGCTATCAGCGCCACCTCGGGTACCAGGGAATCCTTCTTTGTAAAGATGCCCTTCTTCTGTTTAGGTGAGCTGTCAGCTGCTATAGCCATGGCGTCAGAGATCCTAAGCTGTATCGGGTTCATGTTAAGTGCAAATATGAATGCATCCGAATCACCGTATGCTCCGGCATCGGCATTGCCCTGCAGAGATCCCAGAACGAATATATTGCCTCCCGCCGTTACGCTGGCACCGGGCTTTACATCTCCGATGATCATCACGGATCCCGGAGACTCAATATTGGCCCCCGATCTCAGATTGCCCATATATACACGACAGTTGGTAGGATCCACTGCAGCCCGGAGAATGCCTATATTCTCTCTTAATGCCTCGTTATCCTTCTTCAGTGCCGCAAGCTCCTTCTCATGTCCCGGGTCGTTACCCATGAACTCCTGGAACTTCCTGTCAAGCTCTTTATTCTCAATAAAGACACCCTCGCACTTAACCTTTGTATGCTCCGCCAGGATCCTTAATATCTGCGCAGCCTCGGGCTCCGAGATCACTCTTCCCTCTATAGAGAGGACCAGATGCTTCTCTCCGAAGAAATCCGAAGTATTTGTGAATTTGTCCTCAACCTGAGGCAGCAGCTCCTCGAAATCGCCTTCCGCCGGGAGCCTTAAAACGATGCCTGACTTCACACCTTTAAGTGTGACTCTACCTGCCATAGATGTCTCCTCGATCCTTTATCTACCGCACAAAAAAGGGTCACAACACTTATCAATACTGACACTTTTTCCGCACAGCGTTATTATGATACAACAAAAAAAACCATTTTTAAACACACAACATCTAGGGTTTCCATAACCCGTTTCCATAAAGAAAAAAAGCCGTTTCACAGCCATTTGGCGGCATGTTGCCGGGCTGAAAAAAACGGCTTTTTTGAGGTTTTTGATCGGTGTCGTCTCCCCTGTTCAAGGATGTCAGTGAATGTCCCCCAGAACATCCTTCGCATGTTGCAGTCTTTCGGGGGTCGGAGGGTCAACTCCTTCAAGCTGATAGGGTATCCCAAGCTCCTTCCACTTATGTACACCAAGGGTGTGATAAGGGAGAACATCTATGCGCTCAACGTTTTTAAGACTCTTTATGAAGTCAGCCGTCTTATCCAGATACTCATCCACGTCGGTGATCCCCGGTACCAGCACATGCCTGATCCATACGGGTTTTCCTATGTCCGACAGATATCTGGCACAGTCCAGGATATTGGCATTGTCATGGCCTGTGAGCTTCTTATGCTCCTCGGGATCTATGTGCTTGATGTCCAGCAGCAAAAGATCCGTATACTTCATGAGTTCTTCGAATTTGCCAAAGAAAGGCTCTTCTCTGGTAAAGGGCTGTGCAGAGGTGTCCAGACAGGTGTTTATATTCCTCTCCTGTGCCTTCCTGAACAGCTCGATGAGAAAATCTATCTGCAGCAGCGCCTCGCCGCCTGAGACCGTGATACCGCCCTTCTTGCCCCAGTAGGATCTATATCTCTCAGCCTTATCCAGAAGCTCATCCGGCTCCATGAAAAGTTCGCATCTGTTTATATTCCAGGTATCCACATTATGGCAGTACTTGCATCTCATGTTACAGCCATAGAGGAATATCAGATATCGTATCCCGGGACCGTCTACCGATCCGAAGGATTCCAGTGAATGTATTGCTCCTTGCATATCATCTTCCTTTCTTTTGCATGGTCAGTTCTTTTTAGATTATCCCAAAAAACAGCCCAAAAATAAAGTATGTCTATACTTCTTCCCGCCGGGCCCTGTACTGCATAAAAGAAAATCCCCGGGGACTGGGCCCCGGGGAAATCTTA
>CAMOIV010000044.1 GCA_946616305.1 uncultured Lachnospiraceae bacterium
AAAAACAAACTGAAATCTATCATAGAGGGTGTGCTTTTTGCCACCGGCGATGCGGTATCAGTGGAGAAACTCGCGGAACTGGCGGAAGTAACAGAAGATGAGGTCACCTCGGTCGTGGAGGAGATGATAAAGGATTACGCCAAGGCTGTAAGAGGGATAGAGATAGTCCGGGTTGACGGAAAACTGCAGCTTTGCACCAAGACGGAGTTGTACCCCTATCTTGTTAAGGTGGCAAAGAAGCAAAAGGAATACCGCCTAACCGACGTACAGCTTGAAACGCTGTCCATAATAGCCTATAAGCAGCCTGTCACAAAGCTGCAGGTGGAGGCTATAAGAGGCGTTAATTCCGATCACTCCGTGAACAGACTGGTGGAATACGGACTTGTAAAGGAGCTTGGCAGACTGGATGCTCCGGGCAAGCCCATCCTTTTCGGAACCACCGATGATTTCCTGAGAGCTTTTGGAGTCGACTCCCTCGAGGATCTGCCGGAGATAGCTCCCGAGCATGTTGAGGAGTTCAGAGAAGAGGCGGAAGAGGAGGCAGAGGAAAAGCTCAATTTGGGTATTTAATTACAAATTCCCCTGTGCTATAATCGAAATACTGTGAAATGTTCCGGATAGAGTGTCCGGATTTTCAGTATACAATCAAATTTTAATGGAGGTCTAAAGATGAGCAATCTCACAACAAGCTCAGCGGGCAGAAGGATCATATCTCTGCTCGATGAAAACAGTTTCGTTGAGATCGGGGCTGAGGTTACTGCCCGAAGCACTGATTTCAATCTTGAAACAAAGAAGACTCCCGGCGATGGTGTCATCACAGGATACGGACTTATCGACGGAAGCCTTGTCTATGTGTACAGCCAGGATTCATCAGTCCTTGCCGGTGCAGTGGGAGAGATGCATGCGAAGAAGATCGTCAATCTCTACCATATGGCACTGAAGACCGGCGCACCGGTCATCGGACTTATCGATTCTGCCGGCATGAGACTTGAGGAGGCAACGGATGCTCTTTATGCATTCGGACGCATCTACAACAATCAGGCTATGGCCAGCGGTGTTATTCCGCAGATCACTGCAGTCTTTGGAAACTGCGGCGGCGGTCTGGCACTGATCCCGGGCATGACGGATTTCACCTTCATGGAGGGATCCAAGGCAAAGCTTTTCGTTAATTCCCCTAATGCCATCAAGGGCAATTATGAGGAGAAGAATGATACAGCCGCAGCTGCTTTCCAGAGCGAAGAGGCAGGCACGGTGGATTTCATCGGATCAGAGGATGAGATCTTTGAGGGTATCAGAGACCTTATAGGATATCTTCCTTCAAACAACGAGGAGGAAGCACTGACTGACTGTGACGATGATCTGAACAGATCCTCCGACGTCATAGCAAACTGCACAGGTGACACAGCCTGCGCTCTTGCTGAGATTGCTGATGATAATGTTTTCCTTGAGGTTAAGAGCGCATACGGTAAGAACATGGTAACAGGCTTCATCAGACTCAACGGAGCTACTGTTGGATGCGTAGCTAACAGGACTGAGATCATAGGTGAGGACGGAAGCGCTGCAGAGAAGTTTGATGCGGTCCTTACCGTTAAAGGAGCCAAGAAGGCAAGAGATTTTGTGAGATTCTGTGATGCTTTTGAGATCCCGATCCTCACTCTTACCAATGTAAAGGGATATTGCACATGTGAATGTGCCGAGAAAAATATGGCAAATGAAGCTGCAAAGCTCATCTATGCATTCTCGGAGGCTACCGTTCCCAAGGTTAACGTATATATCAAGGATGCTTTCGGAACAGCAGCTGTAGTCATGAATTCCAAGTCCATAGGTGCTGATTATGTATATGCCTGGAATGATGCAAAGATCGGATCCATGGATGCCAAGCATGCAGCACAGATCATGTATGAAGGCGAGGACGAGAAAGTTATCGCCGAGAAGACCAAGGAATACGAGGCACTCCAGACCAGCGCAGCTTCTGCTGCACAGAGAGGTTATGTAGATACCATAATCAATCCCGAGGATACCAGAAAGTACGTGATAGGTGCTTTCGAGATGCTTTATACAAAGAGAGAAGACAGACCTGACAAGAAGCACGGAACAGTCTGAAGAAAGGATATTCGAACATGAGTAAATCAATCAAAAAAGCCATAGTGCTTATGATGTTCGCCGCCCTTTCCGTCGTATCCTTCGGATGTGCCAAGGCCGGTGCACCGCTTCCCGCAACGGAGCTTGGCATGGCTGAGGCCAGGGGTATAGTCGCCGGTATAACAGGAACCGACGAGGTCACTGCCCAGGACTTCAAGGATATGAAGACAGACGAGTTGGAAAGCTTTTTCACGCAGTACGGTTATTCTATCGACGGAGAGGCTTTCCTCAACGGTCTCGACGGATGGCTGGGCCAGCGTAATGAGATAGGCGAGATCATAGAGATAGGTGAGCCGGTGATGACCTCCGATGAAAAAGAGGTTACGGCCGTAATGGATCTCAAGGGTTCAAGGAGAGACGGCAAATGCGTTATCATCCTTGACGGCAAAGACAAGATAACCTCCATCACCATCAGTGCAAAGTATACATTTGCCGAGAATATGGAGAAGGCAGGCCTTAATACCCTGCTGGGAATGGGGACCACCTTTGCGATACTTATCTTCCTGTCACTTGTTATCAGTCTTTTCAAGCTGATACCCAATCCCGAGGACAGGGCCAAGAGAGAAGAGGCACCTGTGGATAACGCAGTGAGCCAGATAGCTGAGAGAGAAGAGCTTTCAAATGATGATGAACTTGTTGCGGTGATAACTGCGGCGGTTGCAGCATATGAGGCTTCAAACGGAGGCCAGGCCGTTACATCGGATGGCTTTGTGGTACGCTCCATCAGAAGACATTATTGATCATATTACATCTCAAAAGGAGACAAAGAAATGAAGAATTATACAATAACAGTTAATGGAACAGCATATGATGTTACCGTAGAGGAAACAGGCGCCGCTTCTGCAGCAGCTCCCGCAGCTCCCGTCAAGAAGGCAGCAGCTCCCAAGCCCGCTGCAGCAGCTCCCAAGGCTGCAGGTGCAGGCGGCATCGAGGTTAAGGCCGGAGCAGCAGGAAAGGTATTCAAGCTTGATACAAAGGTTGGAGATTCTGTAAAGAAGGGTGATCCCGTTATCACCATCGAGGCAATGAAGATGGAGATCCCCGTAGTTGCTCCCGAGGATGGCACGGTTGCAAGCATTGACTGTGCAGTAGGCGATCCTTGTGAATCAGGACAGGTACTTGCTACTCTTAACTAATATCCGACGCTGGAGGTTAAAAAATGTCATACATTGCTAATACTCTGAGCAACCTGACCCAGCAGTCAGCCATTGCTACCATGAGTGTGGGAAACCTCATAATGATTGCCGTTGCCTGTGTTTTCTTATATCTGGCAATAGCCAAGGGTTTCGAACCGCTGCTTCTGGTTCCTATATCATTCGGCATGCTGCTCGTTAATATCTATCCGGATATTATCAGAGAGGGTGGTCTGCTCTACTTTTTCTACAAGCTTGATGAATGGGCTATCCTTCCATCACTTATATTCATGGGCGTTGGAGCCATGACCGACTTCGGTCCGCTTATCGCCAACCCTAAAAGCTTCTGGCTGGGAGCTGCCGCACAGTTCGGTATCTTCGCGGCTTATTTCGGAGCTATCGCCATGGGCTTTAATGACAGGGCAGCCGCAGCCATATCCATTATCGGTGGAGCTGACGGACCTACATCCATCTTCCTTGCATCAAAGCTTGGACAGACTGATATCATGGGTCCCATAGCTGTGGCGGCATATTCATATATGTCACTGGTGCCTATTATCCAGCCGCCTATCATGAAGCTCTTAACAACAGAGAAGGAGAGGAAGATCAAGATGGAGCAGCTTCGCCCCGTTTCAAAGCTTGAGAAGATCCTCTTCCCCATAATCGTTACGATAATCGTTTCTCTGATCCTTCCTACAACAGCTCCCCTTATCGGTATGCTGATGCTTGGAAATCTCTTCAGAGAGTCGGGAGTAGTACGTCAGCTGCAGGAGACGGCATCCAATGCCCTCATGTATATCGTGGTAATCCTTCTCGGTACTTCCGTTGGAGCTACCACATCGGCTGAGGCTTTCCTTAATGCGACAACTCTTAAGATCGTAGCTTTAGGACTCATCGCTTTCATGTTCGGTACGGCGGCAGGTGTGCTGCTTGGAAAGCTTATGTGTGTAGTAACGAAGGGTAAGATAAATCCGCTCATAGGATCTGCAGGAGTTTCTGCAGTGCCTATGGCAGCGCGTGTATCCCAGAAGGTGGGCGCTGAGGCTGATCCCACGAACTTCCTTCTCATGCACGCCATGGGTCCCAATGTTGCGGGAGTTATCGGAACAGCCGTAGTTGCCGGTACGTTTATGGCAGTCTTCGGAATAGTTTAATAAGAATTTGGAGGAAAAATAAATGGCTGAAAACGGAAAAAAAGTAGGCATTACCGAGACGATCCTGCGTGATGCGCATCAGTCTCTTATAGCTACAAGAATGCCCACCGAGATCATGCTCCCTATCCTTGAGACCATGGACAAGGTTGGATATCATTCGGTGGAAATGTGGGGAGGAGCTACCTTTGATTCATGCTTGAGATTCCTTAAGGAAGATCCCTGGGAGAGACTCAGGAAGATCAAGAAGGGCATGCCCAATACCAAGCTTCAGATGCTTTTCAGAGGACAGAATATCTTAGGATACAGCCACTATGCAGATGACGTTGTAGAGTACTTCGCTCAGAAGTCAGTTGCAAACGGTATAGACATAGTACGTATCTTTGACTGTCTTAATGATCTGAGAAACCTTGAGACAGCAGTTAAGGCCACCAAGAAGGAAGGCGGACATGCACAGATCGCTCTGTCTTATACACTTGGTGATGCTTATACACTTGATTACTGGAAGCAGATAGCCAAGGATATCGAAGACCTTGGCGCAGATTCCATATGTATAAAGGATATGGCCGGACTTCTCCTGCCTCAGCCCGCATATGATCTGGTATCTGCCATGAAGTCCAATACCAAGCTTCCCATACAGCTTCATACTCATTACACATCAGGTGTTGCTTCCATGACATACATGAAGGCTATCGAGGCCGGAGTAGATGTTGTTGATACCGCATCCTCACCTTTTTCAATGGGCACATCACAGCCTGCAACAGAGGTTATCGTAAAGGCTCTTGAGGGTACACCTTATGATACGGGTCTTGATATGGAGCTTCTCATAAAGGTAGCAAAGCATTTCGAACCCTACAGGGAGGAGTGCTTAAAGAGCGGACTTCTGTCACCCAAGGTTATGGGTGTCAATATCAACACCCTGAGATATCAGGTTCCCGGCGGAATGCTCTCAAACATGATCAAGCAGCTTGATGAGCAGGGCAAGAGCGACAAGCTCAATGAGGTTCTGGAAGAAGTACCCAGAGTTCGTAAGGACTTCGGTGAGCCGCCTCTGGTAACGCCTTCATCACAGATCGTGGGAACACAGGCAGTCATGAACGTGCTTATGGGTGAGAGATACAAGGTTGCAACAGAGCAGACAAAGGATCTTTGCAGAGGTAAGTATGGACAGACGGTTAAGCCCATGAATGCCGAAGTGGTAGCCAAGATCATACCCGGCGAGACTCCCATCACCTGCAGGCCAGCCGATCTGATAGAGCCTCAGATGGACCACTACAGAGAAGAGACCAAGAAGCTTGTTGATGATCCGTCAGTTGAGGATGTTCTTTCATACGCATTATTCCCTCAGGTTGCTGCTGACTTCTTTAAGTACAGGAACGCACAGAAGGACGGCGTAGATGTCACAAAAGGCAATAAGGATGCTAAAGCCTATCCGGTATAATGGGTAATAAAGACACTTGATCGGGGCGGCTTAAGCCGCCCCGTTTTTTTGAATGACGGACATGCCGTGATTCTGCGATTTTATACTTTACATTTTGGATGAAACGAATTAAAATAGCATGTGTTACTCGTTAAGTATCAAGATTCGTTAAGGAAGGTATTTATATGGCAAGAAAGCAAGTCATATCAAAAGAGGGACTTATCGACGGGGCATTCAGACTGGTACAGGAGCAGGGTATAGAGGCTCTTTCCGCAAGAAGCCTTGCCAAATTCTGCGGGTGTTCCACCCAGCCTATATTCAGGATATATAACAATATGGACGAGCTCAAGGCTGACCTTATGGAAAAATGCTTTGATTTCTTTTCACAGTATGTGGCAAATTTCAGATCTGTTTCCGACAAACCCTTCGTAAATCTGGGGATGTCATATATCGGATTTGCCAAGAACTATCCCAATCTCTTTGCGGTCATATTCGTTCTGGACAACGGTACCGACCGTAATATGTATGATCTCATCAATGGCGGCAAGCACGGATTCGTGACCAACGAATACAAGAAATTCAACGGTATGTCACAGGATGCTTTTTCACTTCTTTTCATGAAGGTATGGATCTTCCTTCACGGAGCAGCCTGCATGGTCATCAAGGAGGATTTTGACATGACCGAGAACGATCTTGTTCATCTGCTTGAGGAGACTATAGCCGCTTTCTATGAATGAGTCTGATCTTTTCAGGAAAATAAATGACGGTTTTTCTTCCATGAGTAAGGGAAGAAAGGCCATCTCAAGATATATCAACAAGGAAACCGACACTGCGGCATTCATGACTGCGGCAGAGCTTGGCAATGCGTGCGGTGTCAGTGAATCAACGGTTGTACGTTTTGCAATGTCTTTAGGCTTTGACGGATATCCCGAGTTCCAGAAGGAACTGTCAAAGCTGGTCAAGGGTAAGCTCCAGACTGCCGGAAGGATAATGGATAACAATCAGACTAAGAACATGGTCGTAAGATCGGTTTTTCAGTCGGATGTGGAGAAGATGACCGAGACTCTCGGCTTTATCGACGACCAGTCATTCCTGCAGGCAGCCAAGCTCATCCAGAAGGCGAAGCATGTCTATATAGTAGGCGTTAAGAATTCTTCGCCGGTGGCTATCTATCTGGCGTATTATCTCAAGATCTTAAGACCTGATGTGCTGTATATCTCCGGCAATGAATCAACTGATATACTCTCATCCATGTATCATATCAGTGAGAAGGACTGCCTGATAGGCGTAAGCTTCCCCAGATATGCTATTCAGACCTTAAGGGCTATGGAATATGCCAATGAAAAGAATGCCGGCATCATAGCTCTGACCGACAGTCCTGATTCGCCTTCAAGGATGTATTCCCATATACTTCTGTGCGCCAGGACGGAGGAAGTGGCCATAGCCCAGAGCATGGCAGCTCCCATGAGTCTGGCAACATCGCTGGTTGCGGAGGTCTTCTCCCAGAACAGGGATTTTGCGATGCAGAATATAGCAGGCATCGAGAAGGTTTATTCGGACTTCGACATAGAGGGCATCGGCGATCTGGAGCAGGTCAATACCAATAAGATCTATAATTATCCGGAGATCAATTTCCATGAATGAAAGATATGACGTTTGCATTATAGGAGGCGGGGCCGCGGGAATGATGGCAGCTCTTGGCGCATCCGAAAATGGAGGAAACGTCATATTGATAGAGCGCAACGAAAAACTTGGCAAGAAGCTCTATCTGACAGGCAAGGGCAGATGCAATATCACAAACGCCTGTGACAGAGATGAGTTTTTGTCTCACATAGTGTCCAACAGCAGATCCATGTATTCCTCGATAAACAGATTTTCCAATCGGGATGTGATGGATCTTTTTACGCGAAAAGGACTGGATCTCAAGATCGAGAGAGGAGGAAGAGTCTTTCCGGTATCGGATAAGTCATCGGATGTGATAAGGACTCTGGAGAAGACACTTAAAGAGCAGGGCGTTCGGATCATGCTGAACACCAGAGTGCTGGAGCTGATCCTTGACAGAGATCAGCATATATGCAAGGGGGTTAAGCTTTTTAACGGGGATAATATCTATGCCGGCAGGACCATAGTTGCAACGGGAGGGCTGTCATATCCTTCCACCGGCTCAACCGGAGACGGTTATGCCTTTGCCAATGATGCAGGCATAGAAGTCACCAAAAGATATCCCTCTCTTGTTCCCTTCAATATCAAGGGAGATATATGTAAGCGACTCATGGGGCTTTCACTTAAGAACTGCGGCATACGGGTGACACTCGGGAATAAGGTGGTATATAAGGATTTTGGCGAGCTGCTCTTTACTCATTTCGGAGTGTCGGGTCCCCTTATACTGACTGCTTCCTCACAGATAGAACCCGGGATGTACCGCAAGGGACTTAAGCTTCATATGGATCTGAAGCCTGCTTTGAGCAGGGATGAGCTGGATAAAAGGATACTCAGGGACTTTGAACTGTTTTGCAATAAGGAATTTCGAAATTCACTTTCGAAGCTTTTGCCATCAAAGATGATCCCGGTCATTGTCTCGCTTTCGGGTATAGACCCTGATAAAAGGGTTAATGAGATAAGCCGGAAGGAGAGAGAGAGGCTTCTGTCCCTCATAAAGGACTTTGAACTTGAGATATTATCGACAAGGGGTTTTGATGAAGCTATAATCACAAAAGGCGGTATAGCCATGAGGGAGATAGATCCTAAGACCTTTGCTTCCAAGAAGATTGAGGGACTCTTTTTTGCCGGAGAGGTGCTGGACCTTGATGCCCATACAGGAGGCTATAATCTGCAGATCGCCTGGAGCAGCGGATATGCTGCCGGAAGCGCTGTATAAGTGGAGGATGGATATGATAAACATAGCTGTTGACGGACCTGCAGGGGCAGGCAAATCGACCATTGCCAAGATGGTGGCAAAGGATCTGGATTATATTTATGTGGATACAGGGGCCATGTTCCGGGCTATAGGCTTATACATGATCCGAAAAGGCGTGGATCTTTCTGATGAGCAGGGTATATCCCTTGCGGTAGAAGAGGCTGATGTGGATCTGCGATATATCGACGGAGTGCAGTGCGTGTTTCTAAACGGATCCAATGTGAATGATATGATACGGACGGATGAGGTTTCCGATGCGGCTTCAAAGGTGGCGGTGGTGCCTGCCGTCAGGAGTAAGATGCTAAAGCTCCAGAGAAATATAGCATCCGGCAATAACGTTATAATGGACGGCCGGGACATAGGATCGAAGGTGCTTCCCGATGCAGATCTTAAGATATATCTTACGGCTTCAGTTGAGGAGAGAGCCAGGAGGCGTTACAAGGAGAACATTGAGAAGGGCCTTAAATGTGATCTCGAGACCATAAAGGCTGAGATAAAAGAGAGAGATCATCGTGATATGACCAGGCAGGAGGCACCCCTTGTAAGAGTTGATGATGCAAGGCTTGTTGATTCTTCCGATATGACCATAGAAGAAGCGGTCAGAACCATCGAAGATATGATCGACGAGGTAGTAGGCAGCAGGCAATAAGGAACAGTGACCATGGAGTGACCGGAGAGCCTTTTGGGCCTGCCGGGGGAGACTAAATATGGAAGTCATAACAGCAAAATCCGCAGGATTCTGTTTCGGAGTGGAAAGAGCGGTGGATACCGTATATGAGGCTTTGAACAGCGATGACAAGATATATACATACGGTCCCATCATACATAATGAATCCGTGGTTTCCGATCTTGCAGACAAGGGTGTTGAGATAATCAACACTCCCGAAGAGCTTATGAAAATAAAAAGCGGGACAGTGATAATACGGTCACACGGAGTTACCCGCAGTGTCTATGACATCATGGATAAGAAGGGAATAAGATATATCGATGCAACCTGTCCTTTTGTACTAAGGATCCACAAGCTGGTAGATAAGGCACGTGAAGAAGGATGCCATATAATAATAGCGGGAGACAGGGAACATCCTGAGGTTCAGGGGATATTAAGCTTCTCCGGGGATCACGTCACAGTGATAAAAACGGAGAAGGAAGCAGAGGACTTTGAAAAAACTGATGACCGAAAACTGTTCATGGTGGCACAGACAACCTTTAACAGTGAACTTTTTGATAAATTTGTTGAAATTTTTAATAAAAAATATTACAATGTGGATATTGTGAGCACAATCTGCAATGCAACATGGCAGAGGCAGAAGGAAACGGCGGAATTAGCAAAAAGGGTAGACACTATGATTGTGATAGGCGGAGCACATAGTTCGAATACCCGGAAGTTATACGATATAGCCGGAGCCGGGTGCAAAAACACATTATTTGTACAGACACTTGACGACTTGGTTTCAAAAACGGACGGAATTCCAGGACGAGGTTCTTGTGTAGGTATCACCGCCGGGGCTTCAACCCCAAAGAATATTATTGAGGAGGTTCAAAATTATGTCAGAAGATTTTGGACAGATGCTGGATGAGACGTTTAAGACCATACGTACAGGAGATGTTGTAGAGGGAACGATCATTGATGTAAAACCGGAAGAGATCATTCTTAACATCGGTTACAAGTCGGAAGGTATTATCACAAAGAACGAATATTCGAACGACTCATCGGTCGATCTTACCACTGCTGTAAGTGTTGGCGACAAGATGGAAGCCAAGGTTCTGAAATTGAATGATGGCGACGGTCAGGTGCTTCTCACATATAAGAGACTTGCACAGGATCGAGGCAACAAGAGACTTGAGGAGGCCTTTGAGAATGAGGAAGTCCTCAAGGGTAAGGTCATAAAGGTACTTGACGGAGGACTTTCGGTAGTAGTAGAGGATTCGAGAGTATTTATTCCCGCAAGCCTTGTATCGGACAGCTTTGAGAGAGATCTTTCAAAGTATCTCGACCAGGAGATAGAATTTGTGATCACCGAGTTCAATCCCAGAAGAAAAAGGATCATCGGTGACAGAAAGGTTCTTGTTAAGGCAGAGAACGAGGAGAAGAGGAAGGCCCTCTTTGAGAAGATCAGTGTGGGCGATGTGATCGAGGGTATCGTTAAGAACATCACTGATTTCGGATGCTTTATCGATCTGGGCGGAGTAGACGGACTGCTCCACATATCCGAGATGTCATGGGGACATGTGGATTCACCCAGAAATGTGTTTAAGGTTGGCGATGCCGTAAAGGTCATAATCAAGGAGATCAACGGCACAAAGATAGCTCTTACCAGGAAGTTTGATGATGAGAATCCCTGGATCGGTGCAGCTGACAAGTATACAGTCGGCACCGTTGTTACAGGTAAGGTCGCAAGGATGACCGAGTTCGGAGCTTTCATCGAACTGGAGCCCGGCATAGATGCTCTCCTTCATGTATCTCAGATATCCAAAGAGCACATCAACAAGCCTTCTGATGTATTAAAGAAGGGTGATGAGGTTACCGCCAAGATCGTTGATTTCGATCAGGAGAACAAGAAGATCAGCCTTTCCATCAAGGCATTGATGACTGAGAATGATGATCAGGGAAAGGATGAGGCTGCATCAGAGGATGTCGAGGATGTTGAGATTGCAGCAGAAGAGGCAGTTGCAGAGGAAGCTGCTGCAGTAGAGGAAGCAGAAACAGAAGATACAGAAGCTAAGGACAGCGAAGAGTGATCACCAAATAACTAATACGTACCGGAGCTTCATACAGGCTCCGGTATCTTTTGTTTTGGAGGGAAAATGCAGAATACTTACACCGATTTTAAAGCCGAGATATTGAAGATGACCAAGATCGATCTGAATTCCTATAAGGAAGCTCAGATGAAGAGGCGTATCGATTCGCTTATCACAAAGAACGGTATAAAGGGTTATCCTGCTTATATCGATGCTTTAAAGACCCAGCCTGCCATATTCGATGAGTTCATCAATTACATTACCATCAATGTTTCCGAATTCTATCGTAATACCGATCAGTGGGAGCTCATGGATAAGGAATACATACCGGATCTTATCAAGAGGTTCGGCAAGAATCTGAAGATATGGAGCGCCGCCTGTTCCACGGGAGATGAGCCTTATTCTCTGGTCATGTGTCTTTCAAAGCATATCCCGCTCAATCAGATCAGGATCTATGCCACGGATCTTGATAAGACCGTCATAGGCAAGGCTAAGGTTGGACTGTATAACTCCAAGAGCATAGCCGGTGTTCCCGCCGATCTGAAAAAGAAGTACTTCACTCAGGTGGGACCTTCCTTCCAGATCTCCGATGATATCAAGAGGAGAGTTGAGTTTCATGAGCATAATCTTCTTAAGGACACCTATCAGAAGAATTATGATTTTATTGTCTGCAGAAATGTGCTGATCTACTTTACCGATGAGGCCAAGGAGATGGTATTCAGGAAATTCAGTGAGAGCTTAAAGCCCGGCGGACTCCTGTTTATCGGCTCCACCGAGCAGATCATGAATTATAAGTCCATGAACCTTAAGAGAGAGAATTCATTCTATTACAGGAGAGTGGATTAAGACGCGATCCTACAGTACATTAAGTATCATGTTCATAAGATGACCCGCGTAGCGACTGAAAAGCTCCGGGTCATTTTTTACGCTTTCCGTAAGCTCGAAGAACATGGTCCGGTCCTTGTATTCGTGCTTGAATACCGGTGTCACCACACTGTCCCATTCAGGCAGGAACTGGCTGTTGAGCTTGATATAGCAGTTGTCCGGCTTTGCAGCCTGTCTGTATTCCTTATCAACGTACTGTCCGGTGGACTTGTGTATGGCCCTGTCCTCCAGAGGCAGATAATAATAATTCTGAGGATCGGGATAGAAGAACTTCAGGGTGCCCTCAAATATGGCAACTCTTATCTTCCCCTTTTTGCCTCCAAGCATCAGATAACAGTCAGCGAAGCCTGCGGATACCGGAGAGGGTACGGGGGTATTGAAGGTAAATTCGATGATGAGCTCGGTTTTAAGCTCTCCCTCGTAATCCCTGTAATTATTCTTGATGGCGCGTTCGGCCCTTATCTTTCCGTTCACCACATCAGGATAGGCAAGAAGAGGCAGCAGGGAGGGCATATTGATAACGTCGTCGTAATTATGCTGCAGCAGGATCTTCAGATATGTAGTCTCGGGATCGTTAATATATCTCTGATATATGTTTATCAGATCTTTGCCCGAGACATCATCGATCCTTGGGATGTTAAGAAAAGTCTCCAGGGTTTTCTGCTTCATGTCGGGCAGAGCCAGCAGCAGCCGGTAGGGCTTTATCCTCTTGTAGATATCAACGCCCGCTTTATCCTCTATGCCTGTATCCACGCCGTACATATAGGCTCTTTTTATCAGAAAAGGTATGTCAAAGGAGTTACCGTTAAAGGTTATGAGGGTATCAAAGGATGAGGCATACCTTGAAAACTCCTGTATGATATCCCGCTCCTCGGAAAGATCGTCCGCAAAGAACTGCTTCACATAGAGGCCGCTGCCGTTCATCACCGCGGTGCCTATGAGATAGATCTCGGCATTTGAGGGAGACAACCCCGTAGTCTCTATATCAAGGAAAAGTATCTTCTCGGGATCGGAGATCCCTTCAAGAGGGTAATCTATTTTTATCTCATCGATAATATGGTCGTTGATCTTCATCTTTTATTCCCGCATCGTCAAATGATGTGTCCTGTATCCGGTCGGATTTTTAGACAGATTTATTGTATGATATAATGAGTGGGACGTCAAAAGAAGACTTGAGATCAGGATCATGACCATCAGAGGCAGCGTATATTCCCAAGATAAAGCCCCTGTGAAGAGAAGGATCCTGAAATCAGGACCATGATTATCAGAGGTAGCATATATGTCCATGTTTGATGATGATTCATATAATGAGGGACTTAACGCCGGCAAGAGGATAGCCATAGGCTCGATCATTGCTTCCGTTGCGGTGCTGGGTATCCTGATCATGACCGTCATGCTCAACGGTGACAAGCTTCATAAGAATAACGGCAATAATAACAACAATCCCTATCCTGCAGTATCCGAGGCAAGCGAGGAGAGTACCGAGGAGGAAGAGGAGGACAGGGAGAAATACAGGATATCCGGGAATAAAAGAACCTCCGACGAGCTTGATTTCTGGAACATGTATGATGAGGAAGAGGAGGAGAGCATTGTCGTATCGGAGAATTCCGTCAGCAGGAATTCCCTTAGCAGGAATTCTCTTTCAAAGAACAAGGCCTCCAAGGTTTCTGCAAACATGTCCAAAAAGAAGGACTCTCTTTCAAAGAACGGATTCAATATAAGCGTATCCGGACAGAAGGCCGTATATGTTTCCATTAACAGTGCGGTGGAAAAGTCGGAGCTTAATCCGGCAGGGTTTACCATGGAGGGTGACAGGCTTGTATATTCCGACGGAGGCAGGAATATCTCTCATTTCGGCATAGATGTTTCCAAATACAACGGCTCCATCAGCTGGAATGCCGTAAAGCAGGACGGTGTGGAATATGCGCTGCTTCGAGTGGGAGCCAGGGGTTATTCCACAGGTGGTGTGATACTTGATGAGAATTTTGCAGCCAATCTCCAGGGATGCTCTGAAAACGGCATAGATGTGGGGGTGTATTTCTTCTCTCAGGCCATAAATATAAACGAAGCAGTGGAGGAAGCAAATTACTGCGTGGCATCTCTTGGCGGGGCTAAGATCAGATATCCGGTCATATTCGACAGCGAGAAGATCTCCAATGATACATACAGGACAGAGGCCTTAACTCCCATGGAGCAGACCGACATCTTTATTGCCTTTGCCGATACCGTGAAAGCATACGGTTATATCCCCATGCTGGCAGGCTCCAAGGAACAGCTGGCAAAGCATTTTGATCTGACGAGACTGAACGGATATGACATATGGCTTTTGGATGCGGGAGAGAAGACCGATTATCCGTACAGATACTGTATCAGACAGTATTCGGATACAGGGCAGATAAAGGGTATAAACGGCAATGTCAATTATGACATCTGTTTGATATCATACGCAGATAAGTGATCTATATATTTCTGGGGAAGCTTGATGGTGGAATAGAGCTTGGCGTACAATGAATGGGACACTCCGTCAGGACGATCAAGGATCTCCGTCCTTGTCTTGAGACCATGTTTCTTGGCCTCATCCAATGCCTTGTTATAGGCAATGGTGGCCATCTCATGAGTCGGGAAGGAGCCGATGGTCCAGTTGCCGTTTAAGTGGATCCTGACCTTATATATGGTATCCCTGCCTTCCTTCACTTCCATGATATTTTTGACCGGATTTATCACATTGATGTTGGCATAGCGAAGATCCGTAGGGTCTCCGTTCTTAAACTCATAATCCTTTCCGGCCACACCGAAGGCTGGTATGTCATACCTTGCAAGGATACGCTCCTGAAGTCCGAAATCCGCCACAAAGAGGTGGTTACCCCGGCGCTGTATCTTATGGGAGGAATAATAAAACAGATCCTCCAGATCAAATTTGAGCTCATTATTGGGATCCAGAAAATACGAAAAATACGAACGATGCAGGTATATAGGGGTCTTGAAGCAGATGCCGTTGTCCCTGAAGTTTACAAGTATCACATATTTCTCAAAGGACAGGGGGCTGATGTCCTCATCAAAGCTGTCGATCTCATAGGAGGTATCATCCAGGATCCTTCGGCCAGTGGTGTAAAGTGCAGCAGCTTCCTCCATGTCTTCGGAACTCCCCAGAGCGATATGCTTTGACCTGTATGTTATGGAAGCCCTGTAATAGGTATCGCCGTTGGTCTTCTTTGCAGTATATATACCCTTCATGGCAGATCCTCGCTTTCGATTGAGTCATTAATCCGATCCCACCTATATTTATACGATTTTATGGGATTTATTGCAACGTATATGGGGACGGGGTTGATGGGTCAGAATGCGCCGTGAGGACCAATGCGTGAGGAATACGGCGTGAGGACCGAGGCGTGAGGGGATGTTTTTCGGACCTGGATTTGAGTTTCGGGGCATATCGTCAGGCCGTGTGCCGATCATGACCCCATAGAGCGCGGAAGAGCCGTTTGAGTCATGAGATTCCGGATTTTGCCTGTCATACCGCACTATGAGATGATAGATCACATGACTCAACAGAACCGGAAGAGCCGTTTGAGTCATGAGATTCCGGATTTTGCCTGTCATACCGCACTAT
>CAMOIV010000045.1 GCA_946616305.1 uncultured Lachnospiraceae bacterium
CAGCGGCACTGTTACCACGGACAGCACGGTGGACATGGCAATCATCTTATTGCAATAGTTGCCCTCGTGCGCATAGTGCTCCGCGATCATTCCCGTAAGAGTTGCAATAGGCATACTGATCACCAGACAGCAGATCCTGACGATGGTAGGATCGAAGGGAAGCTGCCTGAATATCAGGATACCGATGGCAGGTATGATGATATTTCTGATGAGGATGAAGAAATATATATCCTTGTCCGTGAATACAGACTTAAGGTCAAGCTGAGCCAAAGAACCGCCGATGAGTATCATGGATACGGGGATACAGACATTTCCCATGTAGGAGAGAAAGCTGGCTGCGGTTTCCGGTATGGGAACGTTGGAGAAATAAAGGATGAGTGCAACTACGCTTCCCACTGTGCCGGTATTTATCAGTGACTTGAAAGAGAACTTTTCTTCGCTGTTGCCGCTCCTTACCAGGGCAAACCCCAGAGTGTAGGCAAACAGGTTAAAGAGAAGCATGTAAAAGATCAGATATATGACATATTCGGGGCCGAACAGTGCTCTTATTATGGGGATCCCGAAGAAGCCGAGATTTGCGAATATGACCATAAACTGCTTGAGTTTCAGATTTTTGGCACGACTTTTCCTGAATATAAAGTAGAATACATAGCTTATGGCAATGCAGAATACGTAATAGAGCAGGGATATGATGAGATTCTGAAAGCTGAGTACAAGTCCGTTTCCCGGCTTATCCCCCGACAGGGAGGAAAGCAGGATGCAGGGATTGAGCAGGTAAACGATCAGGTTACTGATCTGATGCTGGCCTGTCTTATCAAAGAGCTTGATCTTAAAAGCCACATAACCGGAGATCATCATGGCGGCAAGCATCAGCATCTGTTTCAAAAGCATCAGGGTGTTCACTTAAGATAACTCCTCAATATATTGGTAAAGACAGCGGGGGCTTCCATAAAGGAGAAATGGCCGACTCCCTCTATCTTTGCCAGATAAGCGTTAGGCATTTCGGACTCCATAATAAGAGCGTCCTCTATGGGTGTATCCGTATCATTGGTGCCCCATATGAGCAATACCTCCGGGGTAACACCCGAAAGGATGGGCCTTAGATCCTCATTGATGGCAAGCACCATACACTCTCTCATGAGCGGAGAGGCCGCTCTGTAATCTGCGGACCCATGAGTCTCCTTGTATCTTTCAACGATCTTATCTGGAACAAAATTCTTTGCAGCCCTGAATAGACTCTGCCTGATCTTTACGCTGCCTGGCTGGGCATGCTTTATACCGGCCGAGTCTATAAGTATGATCCTTGATATCTCAAAGGGAAGATCCGGTCTGTTAGACATCTTGATTATCACCCGTCCGCCGAAGCTGTGACCTATGAGAGTCAGGGCATCAATGGAAAGAGCTTTGATGAAACCGGTAACAAAGTCAGTGAAAGCATCCAGATCCCAAGGGGTAGGAGGCTCCGGGGTGCCGCCTGTAAATCCGGGCATATCCAGCAGAATGACATGATACTTTTCCGAGACTGCATCGGATATGACCCTGTACAGGGAAGCCTTTGCCATCCATCCCGGCAGGACCAAAACATGGGGGCCGTCCGAAGGCCCGTATTCCTCATAATATACGGATAATCCGTTAACTTCTGTTTTCATGAGAGCAATTATATCATAACAAAACCATTTGTGTTATACTTCTAAAGGTGCAAACGGAGTATCTGTCAGGATACTGTATATAAAAGAACTGTTAACGAGGTGAAAAATGGCATTACCCAGAGAATACGGTAAATCCGTGGGAGAGATAATAAAGATCAAATCCGATTTTTTCGAAAAGAACGAAGATATGCTGAAGCTGTCATCACATCAGGCTGATGCGCTCCTTCTGCAGCCCAAACGAAAAAACTGCAAGATATGTCATGAACCCATAGGCGAAGAGGCCGGGATGGAACCTCTCTACACAAGCCAGAGGATGAGGTATTTTCAATGTCCTGTCTGCAGCCATCTGAATTCCGAGCATGAGGATAATGAGGACTTTGCCTCGAGAGTTTATATTTCCGATAATTATCTGGCTAATTATTCCGAGGATGACAAGATAAAATACGCCAACAGAAGGGATACCATATATGTTCCCAAAGCCAGATTCCTTATAGATTCTCTTGCTAAAGACGGCCTGCAAAAGAAGGACATACGCCTGCTGGATGACGGAGCGGGATCGGGCTACTTTGTTTCTGCCCTTCACGAGCTGGGAGTTGACCAGGTGGACGGCATCGAGATCTCGGAGCCCCAGGTCCAGTTCGCAAACACCATGAACGGAGAGGATATACTCACTCAGGTGGATGCCCCCGATATCGCCGACATCATAGGCAAGGCCAATGTCAATGTGGTCACCTTCATCGGAGTTCTGGAGCATATAACTAATCTGGATGAGATACTCTCAGCCATCAAGGCCAACAGGCACATCCAATATGTATATTTCTCTGTGCCAATGTTTTCCATGAGCTGCTTCTTTGAGGCAGCGCATCAGAACTGCTATAACAGGCATGCAGGCGGTACCCACTCACATCTGTTCACGGACAGATCCATACGTTATATGGCTGATTCCATAGGCTTTGAGGAGTATGCAGTCTGGAAGTTCGGATCGGACATGATGGATCTGTACCGCATGATCTGCGTCTGCCTCGATCAGAACGGAGAGCACAAACTCAGGGAGACCTTCGGAGAGAGATTCCTCCCGATGATAGACGAGCTGCAGGAGGTTATGGACCGCCATGAAGAAGCCTCCGAGATACATATGATAATCAAGAGGAGACCGTGATGATCCTTATCGCTTCCGTCATCATAATAGTGTATGCTGCCCAGGTACTCAGATACAGCGTGCACATGTTTCAGCAGAACGGCTATAAGAACAAGGTACACGCAGCCTGGGTGATGAAAAACTACGGCAGGCATTTCACGAAGTGCCTCTCGCCAAAGCCCGCAAAAAAGCCCCTGGTATACACCCCCAGGGTCATCAGGCTTCTTGTCACCACGGTGATATGGTTCCTGCTGATCTGCCTTCTCAACAGATTCTTTGGGAATAAATACTCTCTGCTGGCGATAGCGGTCGTATATACCTTTGTCGTTACACCCTTTGCCCCCATCATATCCAATATCATCAATAAACCCATAGAAAGCACCATATCCAACGGATTCATAAACAAGGCAAAAAAGCTGATAGGACAGATGCCGGACATGAAGGTCATCGGTGTTACGGGCTCCTACGGGAAGACTTCGGTAAAGTTTTATCTGTACGAGCTCCTGTCAGCGAGATACGAGGTGCTCGCCACGCCGGAATCCTACAACACTCCCATGGGTGTGGTAAAGACCATAAATACCATGCTAAAGCCCACACATCAGATCTTCATCTGTGAGATGGGAGCCAGGAATGTCGGAGATATCAAGGAGCTTTGCGATATAGTTCATCCGGATTACGGGATAGTAACCTCAGTCGGAGAGCAGCATCTGGAGAGTTTTCACAGCGTTTCCAACATCCAGAAGACAAAATTCGAGCTGCCTGATGCGGTATATGAAAAGACAAAACAGGAAGGACATATCTTCCTTAATCAAGACAGCGAATACATAAGGTCATACAATAAATACGAAGGGGCCGTGACCTATTCCGCAGCCGGCGGGGCATCCTATAATGCCTCGGATATCCGTACCGGGATCAAGGGCACGGAATTCACCGTGACTGCTCCGGATAACACCTCCCAGAAATTCAATATGAAGCTCATAGGTGCCCACAATGTGATAAATGTCATAGGAGCCATCGCGGTATGCCATGAGCTTGGCATGACCCTTAAGGAGCTGGTCATACCCGTAAGGCGGCTGTCTTCCGTTGAGCACAGACTGAGCCTCATTGAGCAGGGAGATATCACCATAATAGATGATGCATACAATTCCAATCCAAGAGGGGCCGAGGCGGCACTTAACACCCTGGCCATGTTTGATGAATGCTGTAAGGTAGTCATCACACCGGGTATGGTGGAACTGGGAGAGAAGCAGGAGGAGCTGAATAAAGCCTTTGGTGAGCAGATGGCCGGAATCGCCGATCATGTTATCATAGTGGACAATATCAATACCGAGGCCATAAAAAGCGGGCTGGTGTCAAAGGGATTCGAGGAGGAGAAGCTGTATGTGGCTGAAAGCTTCGAAAAGGCCATGCAGTATACAAGGACCATTCCCCAGGAAAAGCATAAGGTGGTCCTGATAGAAAATGATCTTACGGACAATCTGATGTAGGATGGCCTTGAGATAAACAGATACAGATGATGATCAGGAGGGATTTATGAAGATAAGAGTAGGAGTGATATTCGGAGGACGCTCGGTTGAGCATGAGGTGTCAGTCATCTCGGCACTTCAGGCAATGCAGAGCCTGGATCCTGAAAAATATGATCCGACTGCCATATACCTTACGAAAAACAATGAGCTGTATGTGGGAGCCCCTGTAGAGAATATTGAGGCGTACAAGGACATCCCCACGCTGCTCAGGCAGTCCATCAGGGTTGTCCCGGTCTTTGATAAGGGCAAGTACATGCTGGTCCAGTACCCTCACAGGCTTTTGGGCATGAGTCCCATAGAACTGGATGTGATCCTTCCCATCGTTCACGGCACCAATGTTGAGGACGGCACTCTCATGGGATACTTGAAGACCTGGGGCATTCCCTTTGCAGGATGCGACGTGACGGCAGCGGCTGTGGGAATGGATAAGTACATAATGAAGACGGTCTTTTCCGACAATGATATACCCGTCCTGCCCTGCAGGAGGTATACGACAGCCGACTACAGAGATATTGACGGCATCATATCGGATATTGAAAAAACCTTCGGCTACCCCGTGATCGTGAAGCCGGTGAACTCCGGCTCATCCGTGGGCATATCGGTAGCTCATGACAGAGACGGACTGATGGATTCCCTTGACGAGGCATTTACCTTTGCAAACGTTGTGCTGGCAGAGCACGCCATAACAAAGCTTAAGGAGATCAACTGCTCGGTGCTTGGAGATGTGGAGGACGCAAAGGCATCGGTATGTGAAGAGCCGTACCACTCTGAGGAGATCCTGTCCTATGAGGACAAATACATGTCCGGAGGCAAGAATAAAGGAGCATCAAAGGGTATGGCCTCTGTTGCCAGGAAGATCCCTGCACCTATCGGGGATGATATGACAAAGAGGATACAGGAGCTGGCCGTAAGAGCCTTTACCTGCCTTGGCTGCAACGGCGTTGTCCGTTTTGATTTCATGATAGATGAAGAAAAGAACGAGCTGTATCTTAACGAGATAAATACCATACCGGGATCCCTGTCATTTTATCTGTGGGAGCCTGCAGGTGTGTCCTACCCCGAACTGCTTGACAGACTTATAGATCTTGCCATGAAGCGCAGAAGGGACGAGGAAAGGGTGACTTACAGCTTCGACACCAACATTCTTAACCAGTCAAGCTTAAGCGGATTGAAGGGCAGTAAAGGATCAAAGCTATGATCAGGCTTATAATAGTTGTTCTTTTTATCGTAGTATTCCTGACGGTGTCCCTTATTCTCATACCGATAGGCTATCTTATCGGACTGTTCGATATGAAGGCCAGAGACAGATATTCCCAGGCCATGATAACCTGGGCTTTTTCCGTGGTGGGCTTTTTAAGCGGCGCAAGGATCACAAAGAAGGGCTTTGACAAGGTACCAAAGGATGAAGCCGTTTTATTCGTGGCAAATCACAGATCCATGTTTGATATTGTGCTGCTGTATGCCCAGATGTTCAGGCCTACCGGCATAGTCTCAAAAAAAGAGATAAAAATGGTACCGGTATTCGGATGGTGGATGAAGCTCATGCATTGCCGGTTTATGGACCGTGATGACATGAGACAGAGCCTTCAGGTCATACTCGAGTGCATAGAGGAGGCCAAGAACGGTTTCTCCATCCTGATCTACCCGGAGGGTACGAGAACAAAAGGGGAATCAGAACTTGATATGCTGCCTTTCAAGGAGGGCTCATTTAAGATAGCCACAAAGGCCGGTATCAGGATAGTCCCGGTAGCCATACATAATACAAGAAGGATACTGGAGGAACATTTCCCCCTCATAAAGGGCAGTGACGTTACCATCAGCTTCGCGGATCCCATAGATCCGAGGGAGCTTGGCAAAGATGAACAAAAGCACATAGGCGCCAGGTGCCGGGAGGAGATAATCCGGATGCTTTCCGAGGAGACAGGGGAATGCTGATAAAAAACGGCAGGATCCTTGATCCTGCAAACGGTACGGATACCATATCGGATATACTCATAAAGGGAGAGAGGATCGCCCTTATAGGGAGAGGCCTTGAGGCTGATGACTCTGAGGAAGAGGTAATAGACGCAGGGTCATTTATCGTAGCTCCCGGGCTGGTGGATGTCCACGCCCATTACAGGGATCCGGGACAGACTAAAAAGGAAGATCTCCATACGGGGGCACTGGCAGCGGCTGCGGGAGGCTATACTTCCGTGCTCTGCATGGCAAATACGGTACCTGCCGTGGACAGCATCCCGGTCCTTGAGGATATCCTGAAAAGGGCATCCGAAGAAAAGATCCATATATACCAGAGCGGGGCAGTAACCATGGGAAGAGAAGGCAGGAAGCTTGTACCCATGGAGGAGCTTCTTGGTGCGGGAGCCGTCGGATTTACCGATGACGGTACACCCATTACTGATAAAGAACTTGTAGGAAGCGCCATGACAGAGGCTAAAAGGCTGGGAGTACCTTTGAGCTTTCACGAGGAGGATCCCCGGTATGTAACAGAAGCAGGTATCAATGCAGGTAAGACTGCTGCCGCCATGGGACTTACAGGCGCTGACAGGATGGCTGAAAAAGTCATGATAGAGCGGGATCTTACCATGGCAATTGAGACCGGAGCCGTGGTGGATATACAACATGTATCCTCAAGAGAGGGAGTTGAGCTGATACGCAGGTTCAGAAAAAAGGATCCCCGGGGCTTGATACATGCAGAGGCCTGCCCTCATCATTTCTCCCTGACGGAGGAGTGGGTTGTAAGGAAGGGCACACTGGCCAAGGTTAATCCCCCTCTCAGAACAGAGGAGGACCGGCTGGCGATAATAGAGGGAATAAAGGATGGGACCATCGACCTTATCGCTACGGATCATGCACCTCACACCATGGATGAAAAGAGCCGGGAATTTGTGAAGGCACCCTCCGGCATGATAGGACAGCAGACAGCCCTGGCTCTCGGGATCACCAATCTGGTGGAAAAAGGCCATATCCCGATGAGCAGACTGATAGAGCTTATGAGTCTTAATCCGGCAAGGCTCTACGGCTTTGAGGCGGGAAGCCTTGCTGTAGGGAATAAGGCCGATATCGTCATATTCGACCCCAAAAGGAAATGGGAATTTAAGGAGTCCGATATCCTGTCCAGATCCCATAATTCTCCTTTTATCGGGATGACATTCACGGGAAGGGTTATATATACCATAGCTGACGGAAAGGTGGTATACAGACTTTGAAAGAGGCGGCTGTTAAAAGGATCGCTGCACATGTTGCAGATAAGAGCATGATAGCACCGGGGATCTACAGTATGGTGCTTTCGTGCGAGATAGGAAGCAGGGCTCTTCCGGGGCAGTTCGTACTGGTATATCCAAGGGACGGATCACACCTTCTTGGCAGACCCATCTGCATAGCGGATGCGGACGATGACTCCATACGGATAGTATTCAGAGCAGCGGGCAGCGGAACAAAGGATATAGCCGAAACCGGGATCGGAGACCGGCTTTTTGTGGAGGGACCTCTTGGCAGGGGGTATCCCGTTTCGGATGAGATCACAGGCGGCAGGAGCATAGTACTCTTAGGCGGAGGGATCGGAGCACCATCCCTTTTATTTCTTGCAAAGAGTCTGCGCAGGCAGGATCCGGGGGCAGATATACTGGCGGTCCTGGGTTACAGGGACAGCTCCATGAAGCATTTCCTGTATGAGGACATAAAGGATACCGGAGCAGATGCCCTGATCGCCACGGATGACGGCTCCGAAGGAATAGGCGGCAACGTCATAGATGCACTTAAAACAACTGACAGGAGGGCGGATGTGATATATGCCTGCGGGCCCATGCCCATGCTTTCGGCAGTGAAGAAATATGCGAAAGAGACAGGGGCAAAGGCTTATATAAGCCTGGAGGAGCATATGGCATGCGGAGTGGGAGTCTGTCTGGGATGTGTGGTAAAGACCCTTAAGAAGGACGGTCACAGCATGGTCAACAATGCCAGGATATGTACGGAAGGGCCGGTGTTTGACGCAGAGGACGTGGATATTTGAGGAGGACGGATGGATTTATGGCAGATCTTTCAGTTGAATTCGCAGGATTGAGATTCAAAAATCCCGTAACCGTCGCATCCGGTACATTCGGTTCGGGCATGGAATACGAAAAGATGGTTGATCTTAACAGGCTTGGTGCCATAACCACCAAGGGAGTATCGGCTGTTCCCTGGGAGGGAAATCCCACACCGAGAGTCACGGAAACGCCATCGGGGATGATGAATGCCATAGGATTGCAGAATCCGGGCCTTGATGTATTTATGGAAAGAGATCTGGGATTTCTTTCCGGATATGATGTTCCTGTCATCGTAAACGTGTGTGGTCACAGCATGGAAGAATACGAAGAGGTGGTAGAGCGGCTGTCGGATGATGACCGTGTGGCCATGCTGGAGATCAATGTATCCTGCCCCAATGTCAGTAAAGGAGCCATCCAGTTCGGGACTGATGCCGGAATGCTGGGGGAGGTCACAAAAAGGTGCAAGCTGAAGGCCGGCAGCAAACCGGTTATCATGAAGCTGACCCCTAATGTCACAAGCATTGCGGACATGGCCAGGGCAGCCGAGGATGGCGGAGCGGACGGTATATCACTGATCAACACCTTTACCGCCATGAAGATAGATATATACAGAAAAAGATTCGTTCTTGCAAACCGCACAGGCGGACTGTCTGGACCGGCCATACATCCGATAGCCGTCAGGATGGTATACGAGGTGAGCCATGCGGTTGGGATACCCGTCATAGGCATGGGAGGCATAGCTTCCTTCGAAGATGCCATAGAATTGATGATGGCGGGAGCGACCATGGTTGCAGTGGGCATGATAAACTTTGCCAGGCCGGATGCGACTATGCGAGTGATCGACGGTATAGAGGATTATCTTGTAAAGATGGGTATCGACAGCGTAAGAGATATAACGGGGATTGTATGAGACCACATGTTAAAAGGATCACGATATCGGCCATGCTTTTAGCCATATCCGTTATATTCGGTTTTTTCAAGATACCTCTGTCTCAGGTTTCGGAAATAAGGCTCCAGTTCCTGCCGGTGGCGGTGGAAGGCGCAGTCTACGGTCCGCTGTACGGCGGCATAGTAGGCGGATTATCCGATATCCTGTGCTATATAGCAAGACCCACCGGTCCGTTTTTTCCCGGATTCACCATATCGGCGGTGATACAGGGTGTGATCTACGGATTGATCCTGAGGAAGGGACACAGCCTCAAGAGAGTCATGATAGCGCAGGCTGCAGACTGTATCCTGATCTCCATGATACTGAATCCCATATGGTTGTATTTCCTGTACGGTATGGGATTTGCGGCGCTTTTTTCAGCCAGACTCATAAAGGTGCTCGTGATGTATCCCATAAATGTGGCGCTCATTATGATAGTAATAAAACCGTGTAAGAGATATCTGGGAGGCGGGGACTTATGAATTACCGTGAATCTATTTCATACATCAGGGAAACGGCGGCTTTCGGTTCTAAGCTGGGGCTTGAAAATATCACAACATTGATGTCATTGCTGAATGATCCTCAGGACACACTGAGGATCATTCATATTGCAGGGACCAACGGAAAGGGAAGCGTTGCATCCTACATCCTGTCTGCACTTAAAAAGGCAGGCTACAGATCGGGACTTTATACGTCTCCGGAGCTGGAGCGCTTTACCGAACGCATCAGGATAAATGAGCGGGAGATATCCCGGGAGGATGTGGCAAAATACGCAACCTTAGTCAGATCCAAGGCAGAGTACATGTCCGGGGCCGGTATGGGACAGCCCACGGAATTCGAACTCGTTATGGCGATGGCTTTTTGTTATTTTGCGGACAGGAAGGTCGATGCGGTGGTACTGGAAACCGGTATGGGAGGAAGGCTTGATGCTACAAACGTCATCAGGCAGTCCATGCTTTCCGTGATAACAAAGATCAGTTATGACCATATGCAGTATTTAGGAGACAGTCTTGATAAGATAGCCATGGAGAAGGCGGGTATCATCAAGGAGGGGGGGCAGGTTCTGGTATATCCTCAGCAGGAGGAGGTCATGCAGGTATACAAAGAAGTATGCGGCAGGAGGAATGCCACACTTCATATATCGTCTCTTCCTGATGCAGCGCCTGAAAAAAGACTCCCGAAAACAGGCGGGATCGTTTCGGATGACATATTCAGGGAGCAGAGATTCATCCTTGACGGAACGGAATATGAAACCGGGATGAGGGGGATATACGAAAGAGAGAATGCAGCTCTTGCGATAAACGCTCTTGGTCTGGTGTCGGGCCGCCTTAAGAGGTTAGACCATAAAGCCATATACGAGGGTATACGGGAGGCTGTCTGGCCCGGCCGTTTTGAAGTGCTCTCCAAAGAACCTCTCATAATAGCTGACGGAGCACATAATGTGGATGGGGCAGAAGCACTGTCCGGATCCCTTGAAAGATACTTCGGGGATAAGAAGGTCTGTCTGGTATTGGGCATACTTAAGGATAAGCAATATGACAGTATGCTGGAGATCCTTCTGAAACATGCATCTGCGGTGATCGCCTGCAAAGTACCCAATCCCCGGTCGCTTGATACAGAGGGATTGGAAAAGGCAATAAAAAAGATCAGGCCGGATATGAGGATGATACAGGGCAGGTCTTTGGAAGAGGTCATTGAAGAAATAAAAAAACCACAGCCTGATGCTGTGGCAAATGTTATATGCGGAAGCCTCTATCTTGTGGGGCCTCTAAGGCGCCTTATCCTGAACGAGCCGGCAGACTGATGCGATATCATCTCACAGGCTTATGAAAAGGATCTCAGCCTTGCAGTCCCCGATCTTGATGGGGATATGGAGGATCCTGGTGGGGGATATGACAGAAAAGACCTGGGTACTGTCAAGAGATATCTGAGGCTCTATGCTGTACTCTATCCCGCTCTTGGTCTGTGCTATAACAAAATCTCCGTTGATACGGTTTATGGTCTCGCCTGCCGCATCAAGGATGAATTCATGTGAATCCTCAAACTGGTCTCCGGCAAACCCCTTTGCTATTGCGGTGAGACCCTTATAGAGATCGACAAAACCCAGATAATAACTCTTATCCGGATTGGCAAGCTTTTGAAAGAGTCCCGAGGTCAGTCCGTCAGATCCCTCCGTAACATATACATCATCAACGGAAAGATCGGCATGGAGATTCTCTGCCATGAACTTCAGTGCATATAAGGCATGAAGCGTATATTCCGAATCTCCCATTATGGTTTCGGTAACATCTCTTAAGTTGTCTGGATTCAGATCATACATGGTGATATCATATACCTACTTACAGGTAGAATGCAAATATAATCGAAGGAAGGACCGGCAGAGAAGACGGGTTGATGAAATATAAGGTGATGGGCATGTCATGCTCGGCGTGCCAGATGCATGTTGAAAAAGCAGTAAGCTCTGTAGAAGGCGTTGAAGAAGTTAACGTCAGTCTCCTCACGAATTCCATGGTGGTCAGAGGGAGAGCAGGAAGCAAAGAGGTCATAGATGCAGTAAGGGGAGCCGGTTATGACGCCTTGTGCATATCGGAGGATATGAATAAGGCAGCCTCAACTGACGGCACAAAGAACCCGGAGGATGCCCTTAAGGATACGGAAACTCCCGCCATGGTCAAGAGACTGATCCTGTCTCTTGCCACACTTTTTGTACTCATGTACGTGGGCATGGGCCATATGATGTTTAAGGCTCCGCTGCCCGCTATCCTTGATAACCACGGAGCAGTCGCTTTATTGGAGCTGCTTCTGAGCGCTCTGATAATGCTGATCAACCGCAGATTCTTTATTTCGGGATTCAATGCGGTAAGGCACGGTGCTGCCAATATGGATACTTTGGTGGCGCTGGGAGCAATGGCGTCCTTTATTTATTCCGTTGCCGCCATGTTTCTGATGATGGATGCCATGTCTGCGGGAGACCATGCAAGGGCGGATATGCTGGCCGAAGGTCATCTCTATTTTGAATCCGCTGCCATGATCCTGACCTTTATCACCATAGGCAAAACGCTGGAGTCCTATTCCAAGGGCAGAACGACGGATGCTCTCAGATCCCTGATGAAGCTGTCTCCGAAAACGGCTAATGTGGAGAGGGAAGGCCGGGTCCTTGAGGTTTTGATAGATGAGGTTAAAAAGCAGGATATCGTGGTAGTAAAGCCCGGGGAGAGCATACCCGTGGACGGAGTCATAATAAACGGCTACACGGCGGTTGATGAGTCTGCGCTTACGGGAGAATCCATCCCGGTGGAAAAGAATGTTGGAGATACGGTGTCGGCTGCAACCATCAACACATCGGGTTATATAAAGATAGAGGTCGAAAAAGTCGGAGAAGATACAACCATAGCTGAGATAATACGCATGGTATCGGATGCTGCAGCTACCAAGGCCCCCATAGCCAGGATCGCAGACAGGGTATCGGCTGTATTCTGTCCCGCCGTTATGGTGATCTCCCTCGTGACACTTATGGGATGGATCCTTGCCGGCGAGGGCTTTGCACGCGCTTTTGCCAGGGCAGTATCCGTCCTTGTCATCTCATGTCCATGTGCACTGGGGCTTGCAACACCCGTGGCCATAATGGTGGCAAACGGAATGGGGGCAAAAAACGGTATCCTCTTCAAGACTGCAGCAGCTTTAGAGGAAACCGGAAGATGCGAGATAGTGGCTCTGGATAAGACAGGGACCATAACAAAGGGGATACCGGTGGTGTGCGATGTTATTCCCGCTAAGGGAGCAGAAGCGGAGGAGCTTTTGGATACGGCAGCGGCCCTGGAGTCTAGGAGCGAGCATCCGCTGGCAGCGGCAGTCACCGCCTATGCGGAAGAAAAGGGAATAAAACCGAAAGAGGTGGATTCATTTGAGAACAGACCGGGGAACGGCCTTACGGGCAGGATAGAAGGTTCCATGTCCGCCGGCGGAAATGACCGGTTCATCTCCTCTTATGTGACAATAGATGATGCTTTGCAAAAAAAGGCGGAGGAGCTTTCCGATGCAGGCAAGACTCCCATGTACTTTATAAAGGACGACAGGATGCTTGGACTCATCGCTGTTGCCGATACCGTAAAAGAGGATGCAAGAGAGGCCGTAAGGCAGCTTAAACAGATGGGCATAGAAGTCTGCATGCTGACCGGAGACAACGAAAGAACCGCAAAAGCCATAAGTGACATGGCCGGGATCGATTATGTGATGGCAAAGATCCTGCCGGATGATAAAGCAAATGCGGTAAGGAGACTGAAGGAAAAGGGCAAGGTGATCATGGTAGGAGACGGTATAAACGACGCCCCGGCTCTTGCAGAGGCAGACGTGGGGATAGCCATAGGATCCGGAACTGATGTAGCCGTGGATGCAGCGGATGTTGTCCTTATCAGGAACAATCTGACGGATATACCCGGATCAGTCAGGCTGGGACGTAAGACACTTGTAAATATCCGACAGAATCTGTTCTGGGCCTTTTTCTACAATGTCCTGTGCATTCCACTGGCCATAGGTTTATATCAGATGCTCTTCCATCTGGACTTTGAGATGAAGCCCGCCATAGGGGCTCTGGCCATGAGTTTATCTTCCGTTACGGTCTGTGTGAATGCCCTGAGGCTCAATCTCTTTGATATCAGGGATCCATCCCGTGACAGAAGGTCAAAACGGAGTATAATACTGACGAAGGATACAACAGAACTGCATAAGGAGGGAGCGGCTATGTCAAAGACGATGAAGATCAAAGGGATGATGTGCGCTCATTGTGAGGCAACGGTGAAAAAGGCGCTGGAGGCAATAGAGGGTGTTTCATCCGCAACAGTTTCTCACGAAGAGGGTACTGCAGTCATAGATCTCGATAAAGAAGTAAGTGACCAGGTACTGAAAAGCGCTGTGGAGGAAAAGGATTACGAAGTGATCTCCATAGGATAGGATATACAGTGTAAGATCATCCGGACAAAAAGAAAACAGGCCCTTGGGGCCTGCTTCTTTTTCATTCATCTCACTCAGGCGTAACCATCGAAACCGCCCCCGATATGAGGAGTAACTGAGTTCTCCATCATACGTACGGTTGCATCACCCATTATCTTCTGGGTATCAAGGGCATTAGCAAGAAGGGCAGTGCCGACTTCGGTAGCAGTTTTCTGGGTAGCAAGAGATGATGCTACTGTCTGAACTGTGCTGACCGGATCCGCCATGGTGGCAAGTGTCGCATCGATCATATATAGATCCTCCTTCCCGATGATCATCGTAAGATGTATGTCCTAAATGTATATCGGTCAAAACTGTAATTTCCAACATACTCTGAACCGGAAAGATCCGGATCCGGGTCTGTGAGATTTTCATTAACGAGTATGTATCTCTTCCCGGGAAACCTTCTCAGCTCATCAATGCTGCACTCTTTCGCGGCGGGAGCATAGTATTCCATACATATGCCGATCTCCGGGAAATCTTCATATACCGTATAAGCACCCCCGTTGTTAAGAACAGCAGCAAACTCTTCAAATCCCTGATCCTTCCGATATTCTGTCCGAAATTCCTGAACGTAGGTTATGACAAGAGATGAAAGGGTTATGATGAGAAAACATATACGAAAGACCCTGCTGTCGGGGATATGATCCGCTGCAAGAGCAGCTCCCAGCCACAGCACTCCCATGGCGGGAAGAAGATATCTGGCAGAAAAAAAGGTGGAACCCGTTATGAACATCAAAGAGTAGGACATAAACGTTATGACTGCCGGCAGTATGATATACCAGGCAGCGGTCAGGTCCCGCTTTATCACTGCAAGGATGAGGAGGGAGAGAACGCAAAGAAGCAGCAGCAGGGATACAGGGGTCAGGTTGGTTACAAAGGGGAACCTCAAAGAGGCCAGGAGATTCCTTATGTCTGCCGGAGAAGCCTTAAAGTACCCCGAGGCTTTTTTCATCTGGTATACCGTAAGGACTGCGCAAGGAATATAGCACACAAAACAGATAAGTGCGCCTTTTATCCAATCCTTGAAACGTTTGTCTCTTACCGATACAAGAAGAAGCATGAGCCATATCAGAGCCTCGGCTATCAGGGCAAACTGATGAGTATAGGCCCCCAAAACGGTGCATGTTATAAGGAAAGGCATGGAATGCGGCAGTTTCTTTATATAGCAGAGAGCAAAGATAGCAGTGCAGGATGTAAACATGCAGGCCCAGCTGTACATCCTTATCTCGATACCGTATGCGATCATATGGGGCATGGCCGTAAGCAATACGGCGTAACAAACGGCACATCTTAAGGAGGAAACTCTGGGAATAAAGACCATCCCCACCGCCATTAGGAGCACCATGGGTATCACTGAAAAAAGCTTCAGGGATACGGAGGAAAACCCGAATATATGCGTAAAACACCAGGCTGCAACATTATAAAAAGGAGGCAGCGTATCCTGAACCGTACGATGGAGCATGGGAAAGAAGCTGTCCCGTATGATGGCGGCCGAAAAGGCTTCATCAACCCACAGATTGTTGTTAAAGATCAGGGATATATATATAAGGGCACAGATCACCACCGTGCCGATCTTAAGTGCTGTCGGTCTGTTCATGGGACATAGTATAGCGCCAAAAAAAACAAAAGGAAACAGTCTTTCTCCTTTGGCAAAGTGTATTGGCAGGTGTGATAAGTTGAAATGGAAAATACCATTATGCTATAATGCAACGTGG
>CAMOIV010000046.1 GCA_946616305.1 uncultured Lachnospiraceae bacterium
GCAAAGCCGTAAGAAATCATAGTTTATTGCGGATAAAGTTTCGCGGGCTCTACGGCAGTTGATATGATTTTTCGGAGCAGTAGGCACATACCACTTAATGAAAGCGAGCAAGAAGGAGATCGAGTTTTCACGCAAGACGGGCTGGGACCCGTCGCAGCGTGTAATGAGATCGACTGTCTCGCAGCGATGCTTGAATTTAGTGAGTATGTAGCGCGGAGAAAAACATATCAACCGCCTTGCCAGCATATACAATAAAGCATAGTTTATTGCGTCACAGGATCGTGGCCTCGCCTGCCTCATCATACTCTCCACCGGCATCCCCGGAAGATACATATTCCGACGCCATTTTGAGTATCCCTGCATCCGTGTATATATCCGCCACACGAAATCCCAGTTCTCCCGACTGCCTGATGCCGAATATATCTCCGGGTCCTCTTATATCCAGATCCTTAGAGGCTATTTTAAATCCGTCGTTTGTATTCTTCAATATCTCCAATCTCTTTGAGGACTCTTTTTTACCTGAGGTATCCACAAATATGCAATAGCTCTGTAGATTCCCTCTCCCTATCCTGCCTCTGAGCTGATGCAAAGCAGCCAGCCCGAATCTTTCGGCATTCTCTATCATCATTACCGTGGCATTGGGTACATCGACTCCGACCTCCACAACCGTTGTTGATACGAGCACGTCTATATCCCCAGAAGCAAACCTCTCCATCACGGCATTTTTGTCCCTGCTCTTCATTCTCCCCGAGAGCATCCCGACTCTGACGTCATCCTTCCACATATCGGCAAGCTTCTTTGAATACTCCTCCACATTCTCTCCCGCTCGGCTTTCATCCTCAGAGGGTTCCACAAGGGGACATATTACATAAGCCTGATGATGGGCGGCAACTTCTTTTTTTATGAATTCATAGGCTTTCTTACGGTATTCCGGACCCACCAGGGCATTTTTTATATCCAGTCGTTTGGAGGGCTTTTCATCTATCACCGTGATGGAAAGGTCTCCGTAGAGTATCAGGGCAAGGGTCCTTGGTATGGGTGTGGCGCTCATCACAAGGACATGGGGCATTCCGCCTCCTGCCTTGTCACTAAGGTTCTTTCTCTGACTTACACCGAATCTGTGCTGTTCGTCTGTTATGACCAGAGCCAGGTTTTTGTATTCCACAAGATCGGTGATAAGGGCATGTGTACCGATTATGATATCCGAAACGCCGGATGCTATATCCTCTCTGGCTTGCTTCTTCTCCTTGGCACTCATAGCCCCTGTAAGGAGTGTGCATGTGACATCATAGGGTTTAAGCAGTTCGGACAACTTAGCCATATGCTGGCCTGCCAGAACTTCCGTGGGAGCCATTAATGCGGCCTGATATCCGTTCTTGACGGCTGTCAGCATGGCAAGGCATGCAACTAAGGTCTTACCGGAACCCACATCCCCTTCTATAAGTCTGTTCATGGCATAGGGTGATGCCAGATCGGATACTATATCCCTGTAGGCTCTTTCCTGGGCACCTGTGAGTCTGAAGGGCAGGGATTCCGTAAGTCTTACGGCCTCTGCGCTTTCAATCATGACATAGTGGTTGGATGTTTTGGAATTATCCTCTTTAAGCTGTCTTACGGATCTCAAAAAGTCCGTGAACTCATCAAAGACCACTCTTTTTCTGGCTTTGATGAAGCCTTCCTCGTCCACCGGGAAATGCATCCCGTACAGGCTTTGCCTTAGTGACATCAGATCCAGCCTGTTTCTTACATCCTCATCAAGAGGATCCTCAAGGTCTCCAAAGGCATCAAAGACAGCTTTCACTGCTTTTGTCACTGTCCTGGCTGTCAGCCCCTTTGTCAGAGGATATACCGGCATCAGGGTATTACCCAATTCTCTGTATTCCTCATACTTAAACATTTTTGGATGCGATAACCTGGCTGTCTGTCCCTTGAAACCAAAGCTGCCAAAGAACACCCTCTTCATACCCGGCTTTACGGCATTTTTCAGATAGGGAGAATTAAAATAAGTGACGCTCACCAACCCCGTATCATCACAGGCTGTGAAGGATAGTATGGACATACCGCCCACATGCCTGAGGCTTGCTTCGCTTTGCACCTCAAGTTCAAGAGCAACCCTTTCTTCGGGGCGTGCATCCTTCACCTTTATGATCTTTGGATATCTGATATATGACGAGGGGTAGTATCTTAGAAGATCCATAAGAGAAAAGACCCCGACCTTGTGAAACAGGCCGGCGCTCTTCTCTCCTATACCTTTAAGAGATGAAATATCATCCTTCAGATCCATTTGAATTATTCTACTGAAACGATGTAATAATAAACCGGCTCTCCGCCTTCGTGTACTTCTATGTCCGCATCGGGATATTTGGAAGTAAGCTTTTCAACGAGACTGTCTGCCTGCTCTTTCGTGGTTTCCTCACCGTAATAGATGCTTATGAGCTCGGAATCCTCGTCTGTCATCTTATCGATCATATCAAGGGTGGTATCCTCGATCTCCTTGCCTACTGCAAGGATGCCATGATCTCCTATGCCCATGATATCTTTCTCTTTGATCTTGAACCCATCTATCTCCGTATCCCTTACGGCATATGTGACCTCACCAGTCTTTACGGCACTTATGGCTTCATTCATGTTGTCGGAATTTTCTTCACATGAGCAGTCCGGCATGAAGCTTATAAGAGCCGTGATACCCTGAGGTACCGTCTTGGTGGGTACCACCACTACATTCTTGTCGGATGTCAGGGAAGCAGCCTGATTGGCCGCAAGTATTATGTTCTTATTATTGGGCAGGATGAATATGGTATCGGCATTGATCCTCTTAACAGCCTCGATGATATCATCCGTAGAGGGATTCATGGTCTGACCTCCGGAAATGATCTCATCGGCCCCCAGCTCCTTAAAGATCTCATTCATCCCTTCTCCGACAGATACGGCGATAAATCCGCATTCCTTGTGCTCGGATCTTGCTGCCTCGTCAGGTATCCCCTCTGATGCCAGCATCTCGCTCTGAAGGGTTGCAGCTGTTGCTTTTGATCTTACAGGACCGTTGGCGGTTCCTGCCTGTCCTGTATACTCCATCTCCTCCTCGGGTCTCTCCACATACTTCCCGCCATCGAGCTTAAAGAGCCTTTCCTGATGCTCCTCGCGCATATTATCTATCTTCATGGACGTAAGTGCACCGTGAGTCAGGGCCTTCTCAAAAGCAAGTCCCGGATGATTGGTATGCACATGTACCTTGACTATATCCTCGTAGGATACGCATACTATGGAATCACCTATGGTCTCCAGGTATTTCTTGAAATCAGCCTCTGCCTTCTGATTGAAGACATGATCCAGCATGATTATGAATTCCGTACAATATCCGTATTTGACCTCGGCATTGGCCACGGCATCCCTGTTGATGCCCGATACATGCTGTCCGGTGGCAGCCTCAAGATCCTCTGCAGTGAAGTCGGAAACCTCTCCTTTGAGTGCTTTTACCGCACCGTGGAACACACACACAAGGCCCTGTCCGCCGGAATCCACAACCTGAGCCTGCTTTAATACAGGCAAAAGCTCGGGCGTCTGGCTCAGAACATATTCCGAATGAGAGATGACTTCATCAACGAAAGTCTCCAGGTCCATATCCTTATCCGATAATTCGGACGCCTTTTCGGCAGTACCTCTCGCAACTGTAAGTATGGTTCCTTCCTTGGGCTTCATGACTGCTTTATATGCAGTCTCACATGCCTTGTTGAACGACCGGGCAAGCAGAGGGATATCCACGCTGTCATGCTCCTTGATCTCTTTTGTAAAGCCTCTTAAAAGCTGTGACAGGATAACTCCGGAATTACCTCTTGCTCCCCTTAATGATCCCATTGATATGGCCTTACAAAGAGATGCCATGTCAAAATCATCTCCCAAGGCAAGTACTTCCTTGGCCGCAGACATTATGGTCAGCGTCATATTGGTTCCCGTATCACCATCGGGTACGGGGAATACATTCAGCTCGTTGATCATATCTTTATTAGCCGAAAGCTCTCTTGCTCCCGCAAGGAACATCCTGGCTATAAGATGAGCATCCAGAGACATAGTAGACATCAGTCGATCACCCTTACCCCTTCGACAAAAATATTTATCTTTGTAACCTCAAGGCCGGTGAACTCTTCGACTTTGTACTTTACATTGCTGATGAGATTGTCAGCTACTGCCTTAATGCTCACTCCGTATGCAATGATAACGTGGAAATCCAGAGCCACTTTGTTGTTATTCACAGCCACGCTTATACCGTGTGTGATGCTCTCCCACTTGAGAAGCCTCACAAGTCCGTCCCTTACGGAATAGGACGCCATCCCAACCACTCCGAAGCATTCCATGGCTTCAGTTCCGGCTACTTCGGCTATCGCCTCGGTATCCACCGATATATTACCGAGATCGGTACTCATTTTACCTTTCATCTGTTACCTCCTTATGGTAAGGCTGTCAAATGACAGACAAAGTATTATAACATACCCCCCTTATCTATACAAACGATAAGACGCTGATGCTTCTCTCCTGTCCCAGATCAATTATGCTGTCTTCACACTTCACGATGGGTCTGCCGAAGGTGGTGGTGCTGTGCATCAGCACTTCGCCCTGCATGCCGTTGGAAAGCATTACAGTATTGCCTATGAGCTCATCAAGGATATGATTTAAGAAGGTGGAGATATAGCCGTAATCGTACTTCTGTAGCATGTCTCCCCTCAATATCTCAACAACCTTGTATATATTCATGGGCTGTCTGTATGATCTTGCACTGGTCATGGCCTCATATACATCGGCTATGGCAACGATCCTGGCGAATTTATCTATCTCGTCACCCTTAAGCTTCTGCGGATATCCGCTTCCGTCACATCTTTCATGATGCATCAGCGTTGCATTGAGTATCCTCTGATCCAGATTGAATTTGCTGAGGAGATGGTATCCGTAGAATGCATGTGTCTTGATCAGATCAAACTCCATATCATTAAGCTTCCCCGGCTTCCATATGATATCCTGGGGAAGCATAAACTTGCCCACATCATACAGGAATCCGGCATATACCAGCGTCTCCTGCTCCTCTTCCGTAAGCTTGAGCCATTTACCGATCTTTTTACATATAAGAGCCACATTTACTCCATGGGCATAGGACATGTCGGATTCGTCAGGGAGCAGGATATTGAGATATGAGAAAAGCCTTCTCCCGGATATGGTATCGGGACACAGCGAATCCGCTATGGCCTTAAGATCCACGAATCTGAAGGGAACCTTTTTATAAATAAACGAATCAACCGCCACTTTATATGCTGCCAGATTTGCCGTATACAGTCTCTGGTATTTGCTGAAATCCTCAGAGACCCTGACCTTTTCATAGTAGGTCTCTGCCAGATCCTCCGGCTCCAATATTTCTACGGTCATCAGCTTAAATGCCGATATCTTCTGCCTGATGATATTATCTACAGTGGTACCTTTCTTGATGGCTACCTTGTCACCGACAACGATATCCTTCCCTATCTGCATTCCATCCTGTAATGCGATAACCGCTACTGTCTTCATCCTTCCTCCGAAACACCTCTTCAAGGTGTACCATAAGAATCCCAGCCCGCCAAAACACAGATCCAGGACACAAAACTCCATATTTGAGTATATTTCCAGCGACTATCAAAGTCAATTCAAATGTAGTATAATCATCACATGATTTTTTCGAGCAGACTCTTTCTTGGTGAAAGCCTTAAGGGCCGTGAGACCAGGATCATTAAAAAACTGAAGAAGCATAAGCTCATACTGGGGGCTTATATCATCTGTCTTGCCGAAAACGGCACGGATCCTCTTGAGTACTTTGACTGCAAGCAGTTGAAGCAGCCCTATTACGATTCGGATGATGATCTGCACGTATGCGGTCTGGCTGCCGACGAGGAGGAAGCCATAGATATTGTATATAAGATAGTACAGGCCTCTGCCGACGGTGGATATGCATCAGTTCGTTCCTATGTGGAGGATATGTTTACATGACGATATTCCTCAGCATACTCAAGGTCATAGGCATCATCCTGCTTATCATACTCGCCCTCATCGTCCTGCTCCTGCTCCTTATCCTGTTTTACCCCATAGGATATAAAACCCAGGGTAATTACAAGGATGGTGATATGCATGTTACCGCAAAAGCCGGATGGATATTTCACATTATAAGGGCCTTGTTCACACTGGATAATAAGGACATCGACTATTCTGTCAAGGTCCTGTTCTTCAAGGTATATCCGCCCAAGGATAAAGCGGAAGACAGCGGTGTTCTGGGTGAGAGAAAGCCTCCTGTTTCGGATGACGAAGAGGAGCCCTCTTCTTTTTCCAAAATTAAATGTAAAATATCAGAGCTTTATGATAAAATTAACAGGATATATAAAAAAATAAAGCATATCATGTTCATGGCAAAGGATGAACGGGATCAGGAGGCGGTCCGGGAGCTTTGCAGAAGGGTATTCGGTCTGATAAAACGTATCCTGCCCCGGAAAAAGAGTATTTATTTGAAGCTTGGCATGGATGATCCCTCCCAGACAGGTGAGATCGCGGGACTTATATATTCACTGTCCCCCATCTACAGAGGAGATCTCCGCTTCGTTCCGGTTTTTGACGAAAAAGTGATCGAGGGCGATCTTTTCTTCAAGGGACATATACAATTGATCTTTGTCCTGATAGCAGCGGCAAGGATATATTTTAATAAAGACATCAGACGACTGTACCGTCAGATACAAAAGGTCAGAACGGAATAATATCAGAAAGAGAGGACAGGATTTTGGCAAGTATGGATTTTGACAACATGGTTAATTCACTGATGAACGGTATGGGGAACTTCTTTTCCACCAAGACCGTTGTGGGTGAGCCCAGAAAAGTAGACGGAACCATAATCATCCCCTTAGTGGATGTGACCTTCGGGATGGCTACCGGAGCCAATACCGGTGATAAAAAAGCCGGAGGCGGCGGCGGAGTCGGCGGTAAGATGACCCCCTCCTCCGTACTTGTGATATCAAACGGAGTAACAAAGCTGGTTAATATCCGTAATCAGGATGCCGTGACCAAGATACTTGACATGGTCCCTGATCTTATCAATAAATTCACCGACAAGGCAGATCCCAATGCCCCCGGTATAGAGAATGACGATGCCATAGATATCGCTTTTTCCGACGGGAAGGATGCAGAAGTTACAGGCCTTGACTGATATGGTATTATACCTGCGATGATCGATGTGTCGCAGGATATGTAACAAACAAAACAACCGGGAGCAGGTTATCTGCTCCCGGTTCTCTTATCCTTATGATTATGCTGTCATGCTCTTTCTACAGCGCCTGATCTGAGGCATCTGGAGCACACATACATCCTCTTGGGTGTGCCGTCAACCTTGCACTTCACCCTCCTGATGTTTGAATTCCATATCCTGTTGGATCTTCTATGTGAATGGCTGACGTTGTTACCGAAATGAACACCCTTGCCACATACTGCACATTTTGCCATCGCCTTACACCTCCCTTACGGATAATAATGGACTTTTTTGAGTCCGCAACGTTAGTCATTCTATCAGATATGTCGGTCAAATGCAAGTATAAATATCATTTTGACAGACCTTCAGCCATTTTCTCCGCCCTTTCTATTATTTCGGGATCATATCCCATTATACCCAGGAGCTTAATGGCGTTTTTACTTACGGCAGGTCCTTTGTGAAGCTTATATGAAAAGCTTATATCATCCCTGCGTATCTCCTCTTCGAAATGATAATTCTCATAGCAGTCCGACAGGATCTCCGTAAGCTCTATGTCATGGGTTGCCGCAAAGCAGAAAGCCCCACTGTTCACTATCTCTTTAAGTATCTGAGAAGAAGCCGCTATCCTTTCAACAGTATTGGTTCCCCGCAGCACCTCATCAAGAAAGCATATCATGGGTGTATCCGACTTTGCGGCATCAACTATCCTCTTAATGGACTTCACCTCCGCCATATAATAGGAATCACCCTTCAGGATATCGTCCCTTATGGACATGGAGGAATAAAGTCTGAGCCACGGTGCTTCATAAGCCTCGGCACAAACGGTACAGACAGTCTGTCCCATAAGTACCGCTATAGCCATGCTTCTTAAGAAAGTGGATTTCCCGGATGCATTGGACCCCGTAACAAGCACTCCCCCATAAGTCTCTATGTCATAGCAGACGGGATCTTCAAGCAGGACATGATACAGCCCCTTAACACTGATCGATCCCTTTTCCTCAGAAAACCCGGGTTTGCAATATACCTTTTTATATCTCCTGAAGGATGCCACGGCTATGGCTGCATCGATATCACCCAAAGCATCAAACATCCCCCTTATGGTATCCCGGTTTGCAGCGATCCTGCTCTGTATGGAATTAAAGACCATAAGATCAAGATGAAAGATCATCCTTACATAATCCAGGATCATATTCATGATCCCGCCGGTAAGGCCTCTGCCCCCCACCAGGAGCACACTCCACTTTGAAAGATCATACAGGAGATCCGTCGCCGACTTAAGTACCCTTCTGTATCTTAAGTCATCATCATCGTTCACTTTCAACATATCCTTTGAGACCCTTATCGCCTTAAGGATATAGGTGATGGAATCAAGCTGACCTGATATCTCCGTCTTCCTTCTGAAATATGTGACGATATTGAGAGACAGTACTGCAAGAAAGCAGATAAGACCGGCACTTGGATATATGAAGATCAGAATAAAGGATGCACAGGCTGCAAGAGCCATGAGAATGTGTCCGGCATTGCTCTCCTGTCTTATCTCCTTCAGGGCTTCCACGGCCTTCCCCGGAGTGAGATCGCTTTTTACGGTAAGAGCTGAAAGCTTCATCTCATACTCGAGACGGCTCTCCGGCTCCTCGTCAAAATGGGAGATTATCTCATCCCTGTATTCAAGTTCTTTCCTGTCACCGGGTATCACGCGGAGCCATCCATACAGCCTTTCTTCGCCTGCACGGCTGTCACAGGAGTCTATAACACCGAACACGTCATCCATGTCAAGATCATGCCAGGTAATGTCATCGACGGGCTGGTCGCCTTTATCTACCCTCGATTCCCCAAGGATCCTCTCGGAAGATGCCTTGATCCTTTGAAGCTCTCCGGGCTCGTATTCCTTCTTATTCCTGCTTCCGTATTTAAGTCCCAGATCATTCCTGAGCTTTTGAAGCGACCTTTTCTCATCCTGCCTGCTCTTGTATGCAAGTATTATCAGAAGGAGCAGCAGTACGCCTCCGAAAATCTTCATCAGTTCTCCTTCATGGACTCTACGACTTTGTTTACTTCCCTGATGATGATGTCGGGATCCTCTCCTATGTTGTACCGGCCATCCTCATAGAGTATCTTCCCTGCCACCATGGTAAGCTTCACATCACTCTTTGATCCGGAATAAACAAGGTTCTTTGTTATATTATTGACCGGCTGCATCTCGGGCTTTGTAAGGTCTATTACCGTCAGATCCGCGTATTTCCCGGCCTTAAGCACATCGCTCTCTGTTAAACGCATGGCCTTCGCGCCTCCCACGGTTGCCATATAGAGCACATCATTTGCATCCATGGATGCGGCATCCTTGTTTTGAAGCTTCTGAAGTCCCGTCACAAGGAACATTTCCCTGAACATATCAAGGCAGTTATTGCTTGCAGGTCCGTCTGTACCTATTCCTATATTGATGCCCTCCTTGAGATATCTGGTAATGGGCGCTATGCCTGATGCAAGCTTAGTGTTGGATCCGGGATTTGTGACGATCGACAGATCTCTCCTCCTGAATATCTCAATATCCTCATCCGACAGATATACACAGTGATATCCGCCGCCTCCGTAGTTAAAGAGTCCGAGTTCTTCTGCGATACCTGTGGGAGTCATACCGTACCTTTCCAGGCAGCCTTCAACCTCGCCCCTGGTCTCGGAATTATGCCCCCACACGGGAACCTTGTATTTTTCTGCAAGATCGGCAAGTCCCTTAAGCAATTCCCGTGATGTTGTATATTCGGCATGATAACCCAGCATGTATGTGGTAAGTTCGCTGCCGGAATTCAGCCTGTCAAGCCATTCCTCCTGAAGCTCGAGAGACTGCGAGAAATCATTCATGGATCCCACCTGGACACACCTGAATGAGCACTCCTCTGTAGCTCTTGCTATGGCATAGGGCCTTAAGTACATGTCGAAACAGGCTGTTATTCCGGAGGTCAGGTATTCCATTACAGCCAGCTTTGTGCTCCAGTATATCCCCTCATCATCAAGCTTAGCCTCTCTGGGGAATATGGACTCGTTAAGCCATTTATCAAGGGGCAGATCATCAGCAAGGGATCTTAAAAAGGTCATCCCGCTGTGGGTGTGAGCGTTCTTAAACCCGGGCATGATCAGATTGCCATGACAGTCTATCTCTCTGCTGTAGTCACCTCCGGCAGGAGCAGATCCACCGGCTCCCACATAGGATATACGCTCTCCCTCTGTTATAAGGACTCCGTCATCTATGACATCGAATCCCCCATCCATTGTGAGTATCCTTGCATTGTAAAAACGTATACCGCTCATATTCTTCTCCTTCCCCTGCTGTCTGTCATCCATGGCCGGTATACATGACTTCGGCAGATATACTGTTTTTGAGGTTTATGCTTATATTCCGGATGGTTTTATTCCCCGGCCTGTATTCCCTTGATGGACTCTGTATAGGGTGGTCTGAGTATCCCCTTGTCCGTTATGATCGCCGTTATAAGACTGTTGTCTGTCACGTCAAAGGCCGGGTTGTAAAAGGATGCTCCCATGGGAGCCATGCTTTTAGAGTACCACATATCCCGTATCTCCTCCCCGGGTCTTTGCTCTATCTTTATCTGATCTCCGTTAGGTGTTGCGTAATCTATTGTTGAATACGGACCCAGCACGTAAAAGGGTATCCCGTAGTATCTTGCCAATATGGCAACCTGCATGGTTCCGATCTTATTTGCCACGTCTCCGTTTGCCGCTATCCTGTCACAGCCGGTGAGCACTGCCTGAATCCTGCCCTCCTTCATGACCTGGGCAGCCATGTCATCACATATCACAGTCTCGTCTACTCCGGCATTGACAAGCTCATATGCAGTGAGCCTCGCCCCCTGCAGCAGTGGTCTGGTCTCATCGGAATACACATGGAAATCATATCCTCTCTCCCTGCCAAGGAGTATGGGACCGAGTCCTGTGCCGTATCTGCTGGTGGCAAGAGCTCCGGCATTACAGTGTGTAAGTATCCCGTCTCCATCCTTCAGAAGGCTCAGACCGGCTTCGGAGATCTTAAGACACATGTCTATGTCTTCTTCATGTATCCTTACCGCCTCTTCATACAGGGCTTCCGTTATTTCTCCTGTGCTGCTTCCGCGCTCGGCGCATCCTTCGGCCAGGGCAAGCTGTCTCTTAACGGCCCATGAAAGATTTACAGCAGTAGGCCTGGAGGAATCGATATGATTCAGATCATCTCTGAGTTTTGTCAGGAATTCACCGGTATCGGTGGTTTTATATGATGCTGCCAGCACCGGAGCACAGTATCCTGCAAAAACTCCTATGCAGGGAGCTCCTCTGACAGCAAGCGTATAGATCGCGTCAAACATCTGATCTGCTGTGCTGATGTTGATGTATATCACTTCACCGGGCAGCTTTCTCTGGTCGATGGCGATGATACTTCTTCTGTCGTCACTGAGTCTGACGGGATCGCTCTCCCTGTATACAAGGCTCATTAAAAGGCCTCCAATGATGCAGTGACAAGCTTCTCAAATAATGGCGCTGCCTTCTTGCCGGCCTCTATGACCTCTTCACCGGACAGCTCATGATTAGCGATGCCGGCAGCCAGATTACAGACACATGAAATGGCGCAGACCCTGAATCCGCAGTGATTTCCCGCTATGGCCTCCACAACGGTGCTCATGCCCACAGCATCTGCTCCCAGCATTTTAAGCATCTGTATCTCCGCCGGAGATTCGTAGGAGGGTCCTGTAAGCTGCGCATACACTCCCTCTTTGAGATCTATATCCAGCTTTCTGGCGCATGACTTGATCTTCTCTCTCAGATCCTCTTTATACACGTGAGACATATCGGGAAATCTCACACCCAGTTCATCTATGTTGGCACCGATCAGAGGATTTGGCGCAAAAATAGAGATGTGATCCGTAAGCATCATGAAATCACCGGGTTTGAAGTCTCCCCTTATTCCTCCTGATGCATTTGTGAGAAAAAGTATCTCGGCTCCCAGAAGTCTCATAAGCCTTGTGGGAAGTACAACATCCGATACGTCATAGCCCTCGTAATAGTGTACTCTTCCCTTCATACATACTACCTTCTTATTTCCCACGGTACCGAAGATAAACCTTCCGTCGTGACCAGGAGCCGTAGACACCGGGAAACCCGGTATATCCCCATAAGGGATCTCGCATACAACATCCATGTTCTTTGCATAATCACCGAGTCCCGACCCTAAGATTATGGCTATCTGAGGTACAAAATCCGTTATTCCTCTTACATAATCCCTGCATTTTAAAAGCTTCTCATACCTTTTATCCATCCGTTTATCCTCCGATCATGTTAAGTGGCAATGCTTCGGCTTCTTTGAGCGTGCCGTTTGCCTGTATAGTGTGAGTATCATGAACTCATATGGAATCGATATCCTCATCATCACCCTCATCGAGATCCATGGGTTGAGACGGAACTTCCTGCTCCATTTCTTCTTCAATGAACTCAGCCTGCTGCTCTCTCTGTCTTTCTCTCCTCTTTTTCCTTTTTTTCAGTATCTCTCCGTTGTATGACTCAAGGATCCTCCTTGCTTTGTCATACTGATTGCCGTTCACATATATAACGCACAGTTCTCTCGCTCCACCGTATTCCCTGCGTCTGAAGAGAGATATCTTTTCCCATCTCTCGAGATATGATATCCTGTTACGTACAAGCATTGATACTACCGCATTTTTCGCATCTATATCGGTGGTGGAGAATAATTCGATATCATTTACATCCATGTTTTCTGCCTCCATAAATAGTGATATAGATAATATCTTACCATCAGAAATGCCTTTGGGCAATTTGAAAGGAAAATAAATGGATTATATTAAATTCACAGTAGAAACGACCACTGAGGCCGAAGATATGCTGTCTGCAGTACTTCAGGATGCTGGGATAGAGGGTATAGAGATAGCGGATTCAACCCCCTGGAGCAAGGAGGAGCTTGATGAGATATTTGTGGACGAGGTTCCATATGATACTTCCATCCCTGAAGGAGTTGCCTTTGTTTCCTTCTATCTTTCAGGTGATGACGACATCGTTCTCATACTTGAAAATGTCCGTAATTCCCTTCTTGAGCTGAAAAGCCTTTCGGATATCCCCTGCGGTCCTCTCACCATTACGGAGGAGAAGGTAGCGGAGGAGGATTATCTGAATTCATGGAAAGACTTTTTCCATGCCTTTGATATTGATTTTGATGACGGCAGAAAAATGAGCATCGTGCCCTCATGGGAAGAAGAAAAGGCTCAAGGCGAAGCCGATCTTATGCTCCACATAGACCCCGGAACAGCCTTCGGCACAGGAGCTCATGAAACCACCAAGCTTTGCATAATGGCTCTTGAGCGATATGTAAAAGACGGGATGTCGATCCTTGATCTCGGCACAGGCTCGGGAATCCTGGCCATGGCTGGTTTCCTGTTTGGCGCAGGAAAAGTAAAGGCTGTGGACGTGGATGTAAATGCAAGACCGGCAGTAGAGGATAATTTCACAAAAAACGGCCTTGATGACAGGGATTTTGAGTTGTCTATAGGCGACGTCCTGTCGGATAAAACCCTTCGTGATACCTTAAGCCTTGACTATGATATAGTCGTGGCCAATATCCTTCCGGTGGTACTCATCCCACTTACGCCCATGATAAGGGATATGGCAGGGTCAAAGTACACACTGATATACTCAGGAATACTGACAGAAAAAGCACCCGAAGTCATCCGGGTGCTTAAAGACAATGGTTATGAGATACTGGAGGAGACTCACCTTGGTGAATGGTGCGCCATCATATCAAGGCCTGTCTGATATCATTCCTCCTTCTGATCTCCTTCAAAGAACAATGCAACCGTACCCGGCCCCGTATGAGCTCCGATGGTGGTACCGATGTAATATATCTCTACCTTGCCCTTGAGATTCGGGAAGTTCTCTTCTATCAGGTCTGCTACGGCCTTTGCATCATCATAGCAGTCTGAATGTGAGATATAGCACTTACCGTTGTAATCCTTCCCATCCCTTGCATGGAGGATCATCTTATCCACCAGCTCCTTTATCACCTTTTTCTTGGTGCGGATCTTTTCTCTGGGTATCAGCTTTCCTTCTATGTTCACATTGAGAAGAGGACATATGTTCAGCATATTCCCGACAAATCCTGCTGTCTTGCTCACTCTTCCGCCCCTCACGAAATACTTGAGGGTAGTGGTAAAAAACCAGTGATTTATATTATTCTTTATGCTTTCGGCATAATCTCTTGTCTCATCAACGCTATGCCCCTCATCCCTGTAATCTGCCAGCATATCCATCAGTAATCCGTATCCAGCGGAAGCCGCAAGGGAATCCACTACATAGATCTTTCTGTCGGGATACTTGGCACTCAGCTCATCTCTTGCGATATTGGCCGAATTCACAACGCCTGATATACCGGACGAAAGCGTAAGATGCAGAACATCATGTCCTGCCTCCAGCATAGGCTCGAAATATGATATGAATTCATCCACATTGATCTGAGAAGTCTTGGTATCCGCTCCCTCTGCCATCTTCTCGTAGAAATCGTGCATGCTCATGGTCTTGCCCAGATCATCCGTATACTGGACACCGCCAAGCTCATAATGGAAGCATATATATGTGATGTTTCTCCTCTCAAAGTGCAAGGTATCAAGGTCAGCCGTTGAACAGCAGCTGAGTATAAAATCGCTCATGGCAAAATCTCCCTCTGGTTTATAGTGTTACAAATTCCTGTAAATTGTAACATCATAAGGTGAGGGATGCAATAGAAGTTGCCAAAGAATTAGTTTATAATAACGATGACTGATAGATCCGAGAGGTTTTTATGCTTAGATTGTTCTGGCTCGTTATAGTTTCAACTCCATATATCTTCTATTATTTTTTCAAACTCATATATGTAGAACAGCATCCCGAGAAGTACGATGAAGAAGCCCGTTATGCCATCGGGCGCAACATGGTTTCTGCCGCGATGCGCAATTCTTTCGTTCAGACCAGGGCTTACGGTATTGAGAATCTCCCCAAGGAGGGAGGCTATATCATGTATCCCAACCATCAGGGCAAATTTGATGTCCTTGGCATAGTCAGGTCTCATGAAAAGCCCTGTACCTTTGTTATGGATAACAAGCGATCTCAGCTTCCCTTTGCCAATGAATTCATACGTCTTCTCAAAGGGGCAAGACTTAACAGATCCGATATGAGATCACAGGTTGAGACCATACTTCAGATCGCTAAGGAGGTCAGTTCGGGACGCAGATACATACTCTTTCCAGAGGGTGGTTATGCCTTTAACGAAAACCATCTGCAGGAATTCCATGCAGGGTCCTTTAAGTGTGCACTTAAAGCCCGTTGTCCCATAGTTCCGGTGTTACTTATAGATTCCTACAAGGTTTTTGCATCATATACGCTCCGTCCTTTAGTGACCCAGGTTCATTTTCTTCCTCCCATACCCTATGAGGATTATAAGGATATGAATACTACCCAGATAGCGGAAACCGTCAAGGAAACCATCAAGAGCAAGATGGATCAACTCGCATCGTCAAAAGCAAAATAATCTGCAACAGACAGGATCTTATTATTACCCATTACTACCTCACCGATTTAAAACCGATAAGGGCCGGTTCATGAGAACCGGCCCAAATTCGTACGTTACGGTTATTGAAT